>JAZOMJ010000035.1:0-1864 GCA_045653865.1 Eubacteriales bacterium | reverse complement strand
GAATACGTCGGAGTCCTTTTTCTTTTTCATCTTCCTCTACAACCGCCGCTTTGATGCGGAGCGAGCGCTCAATAATGGCATCGATGTTTTCCATCGCGTCACCGCGCTCAAAGAGTGCAAAGAGTTCGGCATCACTTGTCAGCGCCATTTTGACAGCCTCGGCAAGTCCGTTGGCGATTTGTCTTTTGGGGAGTGTGGAAAGAACATTTGCATCGATGATAACAGCCTTGGGCTGATGGAATGCGCCAATAATGTTCTTAACACCGCCAAAATTGATGGCTACCTTGCCACCAATTGAGGAATCGACTTGAGAAAGAATGGTGGTTGGAATGTTGTAAAAATCGATGCCGCGCATGAAAACAGATGCCGCAAAGCCCGAAAGATCGCCTACCACACCGCCGCCAACCGCCACTACGCAGTCGGTGCGTCCAAAACCGTTTTGGAGCATTGTATCAAGCAGAAGTTGCAAGGTTTCAACGCTCTTGCTTCCCTCTCCCTCGGGTACGGTAACAACGTGTGCCTCGCGGCACTGCTTTGCAACGCTTGCGGCATATTCGACGGGAACGCCGCTATCGGTGACAACAAGGACTTTTCTGTCAAGAGAGAAAAGCTTGTCTGCCTTATCAAGCGCACCGCGCTCAACGAAAACGTCATAGTTCCCTACCCCTATATGCATAGTGGCCTCGCTGATTAAGGTGTGCTGATATGCACGCGAAAGCGCCATATTGTTGCGTATGAAGTTTAGATAATAGTTGCACACGTTTGAATCATCGGTAAGAGTCAACATACGGTGTGCGTTGTTGGCAATCACCTCTGCCTCGCGTGCGGCATCAAAAATGGGCAAGCCATTCTCTTTTTTGTAGTAAGCAATCTTTTCGGCAGTCTTCATGCGTCGTACAAAGAGTTCTGCCATCTCTTTATCGATCTCGTTGATCTCGGCTCTCGCCTCCATCAGAAAATCTTCTTGTTTGATGTCTTGTGACATTTTTATTTCTCCGTGCAGTAGGATTCTGCCAATGCCTTGAAAGCAGGCAGAGATTTTTCAATTTGCTCGGTGGTAACGCAATAGGAAATGCGAACGTAACCGGGGCAACCAAAACTATCGCTTGCAACCAACAAAAGTTCAAATTCTTTTGCCTTTTCGCAGAATACCTTTGCATCCTCTTCGAGTGCTTTGACAAAGAGATAGAACGCACCATCGGGCTTGACTACCTGATAGCCGTAAGAGGTCAGCGCTTCGGAGAGCAGCGTGCGATTGGTGTCATAGATGGAAATGTCAGCGGTTTTGCCGATAACTGCGGGAATCATATATTGGAAGAGTGCAGGTGCGCAAACAAAGCCAAGTGCTCTGCCCGCACCGCAAACGGCTTGATAAACAGAGACTGCATCTTCTGCCTCGGGGTTAACCAAAATGTAACCGATGCGCTCACCGGGAAGCGAGAGAGATTTACTAAAGGAATAGCAAATCAGCGTATTTGCATAAAAATGCGGCAGATACGGCACTTCAACGTCACCGTAAACCAGCTCGCGATAGGGTTCGTCGGCAATGAGATAGATAGGTTGTCCGTTGGCTTCGGAAGCCTCACGCAAAAGTGCCGCAAGCCCCTCGATGCTCTCCTTTGTCATAACCGCACCCGTGGGATTGTTGGGCGAGTTGACAATAATAGCACGCGTTTTTGGGGTGATTGCCGCCTGAATTGCGTCAAGATCGGGTTGGAATGTTTTTTGGTTGCACAAAACGGGAACGGCAACCGCACCGTTGCGCTCAACAAATACGCGATATTCCGGGAAGAAAGGTGCGAGCAAAATAACCTCGTCCCCTGCCTCGGTGAGAGCAGAGAGAGAGATTGTGAGAGATGCCGCC
>JAZOMJ010000034.1:0-8972 GCA_045653865.1 Eubacteriales bacterium | reverse complement strand
ACTTTCCCTTGCCCAACCGTATAACATTTCCGCCCTGGGCACCTATTCCATCCCCCTTGTCTTGACCGATAAAGAGGGGAATAATTTCACCTATACCGCATCTCTAAACCTTATAAACGACACCACGCCCCCCACCATTGAGGGCTTACGCGATTTGGTTGCCTATATTGGCAGTGGCGTTTCCTATCTTTCGGGCGTTCGTGCAACCGACAACTGCGATGCAGGAGTAAAACTGGAGGTTGATACGTCTGATGTAAACCTCAAAACCGTCGGCATCTATGACGTTGTCTATCGCGCTACCGATGCGGCAGGAAACGTCACCGAATTGCGCCGCACGCTCTCTGTCTACGAGGAAGAAATCACCGAGGAGATGCTCAACAATTTGATCGATCCCATCCTCGCAAACATCATTCGTGAGAATATGTCCAAACAGCAAAAATTGCACGCTATTTATGACTACGTCTATGAAAATATCGCCTACGTTTCTACATCCGATAAGAGCAGCTGGGTGCGTGCCGCATATAACGGATTGCAAAGCCGCAACGGCGATTGCTTTACCTATTTTGCGCTTGCAAAAGCGATGATGGAGCGTGTCGGCATCGAGAATATGGATGTTGAACGCTCGCCCGAAGTGGTTGCACAAGTCAACGAGCGTCACTATTGGAGCCTTGTGAACATCGGCACCCAAACAGAGCCGCAATGGTATCATTTTGATGCTTGCCACCTCAACGACATCGGACGTCCTTGGGGCTTTTTGATGACCGATGACCAACTGATTCAATATAGCGAAAAACGCGAGAGCGCTTCGGGAATTTCGGGCTATTTCTATGCCTATAACACCGCGGCATATCCTGCATCTGCCACTAAAATTATAACGTCGGTTTATCCATAAGAGGAGGAGAGCATGCAAACCAATATTCTTGAATACTTGGAGGCAACCGCCCCTCGTTTACCCAATAAAATTGCTTATTCCGACGGAACCGATAACCTCACCTTTGCAGAGCTTTTCCACCACGCGCGTGCGCTTGGAAGTGAGCTTGCAAAAATGGGTTATTACCGTCGCCCCATAGCGGTGCTGATGAAAAAGCATCCTAGCACAGTTGCCGCCTTTTTTGGCACCGTGTATGCAGGATGTTTTTATGTGCCGCTTGATATCGAAATGCCTGCCTCACGCATCGAACTCATTTTAGAGAATGCAAAACCCGCGGCAATCATCACCGACCAAAAGGGAAGTGCCATTGCCAAAAATCTGCATTTCGACGGTGCTATCCTTTCTGCCGAAACGCTTTTTGAGGGTGAGATCGACGAGAATGCTCTTGCAAACATCCGTGCAAAGCAAATCGATACCGACCCCATCTATATCGTGTTTACGTCGGGCTCTACGGGTGTTCCCAAGGGCGTGGTTGCTTGCCATCGCTCGGTAATCGATTACATAGAACAGTTATCAGCAGAGCTTGGCTTTAGCGAAGATAGTGTTTTCGCTAACCAAACACCCCTCTTTTTTGATGCCCCCCTCAAGGAACTGATGCCCGTCATCAAATTTGGTGCCACGGCATACCTCGTTCCCAAAAAGTATTTTGCGTTCCCAATGTCGCTCTGCGATTTTCTCAACAAGCACCAAATCAACACCGTTTGCTGGGTTGTCTCAGCGCTCACAATGATTTCGGGATTGGGGCTTCTCGAAAAGAATCCCCCCAAGTATCTCTCCACCATCGCGTTTGGCAGTGAGGTCTTTCCGCCAAGCCAATATGCAATGTGGCGCAAAGCGTTCCCCAATGCCAAATTCTTCAACCTCTACGGCCCTACCGAAGCGACGGGAATGTCCTGTGTTTGGCACGCTACGCGCGAGTTGGAAGATGGCGAATCGGTACCCATCGGTCATCCTTTCCGCAACACCGACCTGATGCTCATCCGTGAGGATGGTACCGAAGCGAGAGAAGGCGAAACGGGCGAAATCTATTTGCGCGGTACGTGTGTAACGATGGGATATTACAACGATCCCACTCGCACCGATGAAGCCTTCGTGCAAAATCCGTTGCAAAACGCCTATCCCGAACGCGTTTACCGAACAGGCGACCTCGCCTACCGCAACGCACGCGGAGAACTCGTGTTTGTCTGCCGCCGCGACGCACAAATTAAGCACATGGGGCACCGCATTGAACTTGGCGAAATTGAAGCCGCCGCCCAAAAGTGCGAGGGCGTCAGCCGCGCTTGCTGCCTCTACGATTCTGCCGAGAGCCGCATCAAACTTTTCTATGCGGGAAATGTCGAAAAAGAAGCCCTCACTTCATATTTGCGCGAGCATCTGCCCAAATATATGATGCCTGCCGTCCTCTGCCACCTGCCCATCTTGCCCCTCACCCCCAACGGCAAGATCGACAGAAGAAAATTGGCGGAAACAGACATATAAAACAGTTGCAAAAGGATAGCAATTTGCTATCCTTTTTTGCTATCAAAAACCCCTTATTTCTCTTGACAATATATAATAAATATGGTATAATATATTCGTATGCGGATTTTTGAAAGCATCGAATTTTTGGTAAATGGGAGGCTCGTTATGCGACTGGATAAATTGCTTTCGGAATGTGGAATTGCCAGCCGTAAAGAAAGCGCAAAGGCTGCAAAAGCCGGTCAAATTCTTGTCAACGGTCTGCCTGCCGCCAAAGCCGATATGCAGGTTGATCCCACAACCGATAGCGTCACTTTTTGCGGTCGTGAGGTTGTGTGGAGAAAGTTCGTTTACGTTATGCTCAACAAGCCCGATGGCTACGTCAGTGCCACCGAGGACAGTCGCGGCGAGCAGGTTGTTACCTCGCTTTTGCCCGAGGAATATCAAAAAATGGGGCTTTTCCCATGCGGTCGACTCGATAAGCACACTCTCGGATTGATGCTATTAACCAACGATGGGCAACTTTCACATCGTTTGCTCTCTCCCAAACGGCACGTGGCAAAAACCTACGCCTTCCGCGTCAAGTTTCCACTCTCGGAAAAAGACATTTCCGAACTTCAAAGTGGCGTCGATATTGGCGGCTACTTCACCAAACCCTGCACTGTCACCTTGACAGACGAGCGGGAAGGGCGCATCACCATCATCGAAGGAAAATATCATCAAATCAAACTCATGATGGAAGCCGTCCACAATCAAATTACCTACTTGGAGCGTATCACCTTCGGGCCGCTCTCGCTGGATGCCGCACTCCAACGCGGCGAATGGCGTGAGCTGACTGCCGAGGAGATTGACGCGCTCAATCAATCATAAACTCTATGTCCCAACAGAAAGGAACTGCTACGACGATGAACATTATTGAAAAACTCTCGCAAGAATTTAACATCAAGGTTGAACACGTCGAAAAGACGGTTGAACTGATTGATGAGGGCAACACCATCCCCTTTATTGCACGTTACCGTAAAGAGGTTACCGGTAGTCTTGACGACAACATCCTGCGTGACCTGAACGACCGCCTCAATTTCTTGCGCAACATTGAAAAGAGAAAGCAAGAAGTATTCGACCTCATTTCCGCACAAGAAAAGATGACCCCCGAAATTGAAGCGGCTATTGCAGCAGCCGTTACGATTACCGAGGTTGACGATATTTACCGTCCTTTCCGCCCTCACCGCAAAACGCGCGCATCTGTTGCAAGAGAAAAGGGTCTGGAACCCCTCGCGGCTCTCATCATCGCACAAGAGCCTACCTACGAGCCTGCAATCGAAGTGCAAGCCGAGGCGTTTATTGATGAAGAAAAGGGCGTTGCTTCTGTTGAAGAAGCTATCCAAGGCGCAAAAGACATTATTGCCGAGGATATTTCCGACAACGCAGAGTTCCGTAAAGAACTCCGCCGCCTCACCTTTGAGTTCGGTACACTTTCCGCAAAGGCGGCAAAGGAAGAGGATTCGGTTTACTCTCAATACTATGAGTACTGCGAAGCTCTCAAAAAGGTGCTTCCTCACCGTGTTCTCGCCATCAACCGTGGCGAAAAAGAGGAATTCCTCAAGGCAAGCATTGCCATCGCTCCCGAAATCGTACTCAATTATCTTTTCTCTCAAATTCTCTTGAACAATCAAAGCCCTGCCGAAAAATATGTTTCGGCGGCTATTCTCGATAGCTACGATCGCCTCATCGCTCCTTCCATCGAGCGCGAAATCCGCAGTGACATCTTCGATAACGCTTGCGAGGGCGCTATCAAGGTATTTGCCGATAACCTTAGCCACCTCTTGATGGCATCTCCCCTTAAGGGCAAAACCGTTCTCGGCTTCGACCCCGGCTACGCACACGGCTGTAAGCTTGCGGTGGTTGATAAAACCGGTAAGGTTGTAGACACCGCAGTTATCTATCCCGTAAAGCCCCGTGAAGAGATTGAAAAGAGTAAGTCTATTATGAAGCGTCTCATCACCCGTCACAACGTTGACGTTATTGCAATCGGTAACGGTACGGCATCCAAAGAGAGTGAAATCTTTGTTGCAGGTCTGCTCAAAGAAATTCCCGAGGATGTTAAGTATATCGTTGTCAGCGAGGCAGGCGCATCCATTTACTCGGCTTCCAAGCTTGCGGCAGAAGAATTCCCGGAATTCGACGTTATGCAAAGAAGTGCGGTTTCCATCGCACGCCGTTTGCAAGACCCTCTGGCAGAGCTCATCAAAATCGACCCCAAGGGCATCGGTGTCGGTCAGTATCAACACGATATGAAGCAAGCACGCCTTGACGAAGCGCTTGGCGGTGTAGTAGAGGATTGCGTAAACGCAGTAGGCGTTGACATCAATACAGCATCCTACTCGCTCCTCTCTTATATTTCGGGTATCAATATCACCTCTGCACGCAATATTGTTAAGTATCGCGAAGAAAACGGTGAATTCACCAACCGTGCGCAACTCTTAAAGGTTCCGCGCATCGGTGCTAAGGCATACGAGCAAGCCGCAGGCTTCTTGCGTGTTCCCGGCGGTAAGGAAATCTTCGATAACACCGGTGTTCACCCCGAATCCTATGAGGCAGCCGCAACACTGCTTGCAAACTTTGGTTACACCAAAGAGGATGTAGCACAGGGCAACCTCAAAGACCTCAGCTCCAAGGTTGAGGGCGAGGGAATTGCCAACGTTGCCGCAAAACTCGGCATTGGCGAACCCACTCTTAAGGATATTTTGAGCGAGCTTGAAAAGCCCGGTCGCGATGTTCGTGATACACTTCCTCCTCCCATTCTGCGCGATGATATCCTCGGCATTGAGGACCTCAAGCCCGATATGGAATTGACAGGAACCGTGCGCAACGTTATCGATTTTGGTGCATTTGTAGATATCGGTGTTCACCAAGACGGCCTTGTGCACATCTCCCAACTTTCCGATAAATTTGTAAAGCATCCCTCCGATGTTGTTAAGGTAGGAGACGCTGTAAAGGTACGTGTTCTCAGCGTTGATGTTGCCAAAAAGCGCATCTCTCTCACCATGAGAAGCCGCCAAAAGGCATAATTTAATAAATTAAAAATCGGGTGTGTTTCCCACTTGGGGAACACTACCCGCACCTGTAAATGTTGTGCAAGTTGCACAATAAAAAAGTGGAAATTTTGGGAGAAAAAACGCTTCCAATTTTGCACAAAATCTGTTATAATATTATGTGATAAAAAATATACCTCGCAAGAGGCGCCAAGGAGGTCAATTAGAATGGCAAGTTTATCCCTCAGACATATTTACAAGAAGTATCCCGGCGGCGTTACCGCTGTTTCTGACTTCAACCTGGAAATTAAAGACAAAGAATTTTTGGTATTGGTAGGTCCTTCCGGTTGCGGTAAGTCCACCACACTTCGTATGATCGCAGGTCTTGAAGAGATCACTGAGGGTGAACTCTTTATTGGCGACCGTCTTGTAAACGACGTAGCTCCTAAGGATCGTAAAATCGCAATGGTATCCCAACACTACGCTCTGTACCCCCACATGTCCGTATTTGAAAATATGGCATTTGGTTTGAAGTTGAGCAAGGTTCCGAAGGAAACAATTAAGAAAAAGGTTGAGGAAGCTGCTCGCGTACTCGACATTACCCACCTTCTCGACCGTAAGCCCAAGGCTCTTTCCGGTGGTCAAAAGCAACGTGTAGCACTCGGTCGTGCTATCGTTCGTGATCCTCTGGTATTCCTTCTTGACGAGCCTCTCTCCAACTTGGACGCAAAGCTTCGTGCAACCATGAGAACCGAGCTTACCAAACTCCACAACCGTGTAGAAACCACCTTCGTATACGTAACGCACGACCAGGTAGAGGCTATGACCATGGCTACCAGAATCGTTGTTATGAAGGACGGTCTCATTCAACAAGTTGATACTCCTCAAACTCTGTACGATAAGCCCGTAAACATCTTCGTAGCAGGCTTTATCGGCACTCCTCAAATGAACTTCCTCAACGGTGCACTCGTTAAGAAGGATGATGGCGTTTACTTCGTATACGAAGGCAACGAGCTCAAGCTTCCCGAAGAGAAGGCACAAGCAGAAGCTCTGCAAGAGTACATCGGCAAAGAAGTTGTTGCAGGCTTGCGTCCTGAGTGTATCCACGATGACGAGCTCTCCATCTCTAAGTGCCAAGGCGCTACCATCGAGTGTGACGTTGACGTTACCGAGCTTATGGGTGCAGAAATTTACCTCTACCTCACCGTTGGTGAAGAGGGCAAGCTCACCGCTCGCGTTTCTTCCAGATCCACCACCCGTGCCGGCGAAAAGATCACCGTCGGCTTCGATATGGACAGAATGCACTTCTTCGATAAGGACACCGAGCGTTGCTTCCTGCACTAATTTGAATTCAATAACAGAACGGAAATACGTTCTAAATAACATCCGCAGATTGACTTGTCATTCTGCGGATGTTGTATAATTATGATGATGGTAAATGATATGGATAATGAACTGCCAAAAAGAAAAGAATTAAGATTGAAAAATTTCGATTACAGTACACCTTCTGCTTATTTCATTACAGTGTGTACTCACAATAGGAAGAATACATTATCTCACATTGTAGGGGCGATTCACGAATCGCCCGAAACGAAATTAACCAAGTATGGTGAAATTGTTGATGTGTTTATAAATGATATTCCCGAACGTTTTGAGGTGATGGTGGAGAGATATGTCATTATGCCAAATCATATTCACCTTATCATTCGCATTACCGATGATGAGACATTGCGGGCGATTCGTGAATCGCCCCTACGAGGTAGATCCACGGTTTCCAAGGTTGTCGGTTACATAAAAATGAATTCTTCAAAAGAGATTCATAGTCGATACGGCGAAACAAAAGTATGGCAACGTGGATTTTATGATCACGTAATCCGTAATCAATATGATTATGAAGAAATAGCCAATTATATTTACTTGAATCCTACAAGATGGCAGGCAGATAAATTGTATAGGGAAGAATAAAAACTGTTTTACCCAACCTTCAAACGAAGGTTGGGCTTTTTATTATCCATTTCATTGACGAATTGAAAAAAATATGATATAATATTTTCAAAAACATTAACCAAATCATTTTTCTTTCACTATTAAGGCAGAAGCTTCTAAAAACCAGACAGGGAGGTGTGCAGATGAACGAAATCGAACTTCACAAAAAAATCGAGGAAGTATCCAAAACGATATTCTCGTATTGTATGGCAAAAACACCCACACGAGAAGAGGCAGAGGACCTTTCGCAAGATATTTTGTATGAGCTGATAAAATCAGCCGCAAATATTCGCGATGATAAAGCGTTTTACGCTTTTATGTGGGGCGTTGCGGGAAACGTTTATAAGCAGTGGTATAGAAAAAAGCTAAAAAACAAAACCTGTGAATTGACGAAAGATATCCCTATGGAAGAACTTTTTTTGGAAGATGATGGTAGCGATATCTATCTTCTTCGTCGAGAGTTGACTTTGCTATCCGAAAAATATCGTAAAGCAACGATTTTGTATTACATCGAGAGGCGTTCTTGCGGCGAAATCTCGTCCCTGCTTAACATTACCGAAAGTATGGTAAAATATCTGCTTTTTAAGTCAAGAAAAATATTGAAAGAAGGAATGAATATGGAAAGAAATCTTGGAGAACTCAGCTACAATCCCAAAACATTGATCCCTATGTATAGTGGCCATGGTCCCAACCAATTTTGGCAGTTTATGCAGAGCAAGATCAAACAAAATATCGTCAGCGCTTGCTATAACGACGCCCTTACCGTTCAGCAGATCAGTCTCGAAACCGGTATCCCGCTCCCGTATCTTGATGATGAGATTAAGGAACTTGAAGATAAACAAGTCATCATTAGAGAAGGAAAGCACTATCAGGCAAATGTAATTGTCGTTACATCCGAGTGTGCCGACGAAATTGAGAGAGCCGTTACAAAGTATCACGAACAGATTGCTGATAAAATTGAAACTTTCATCAGTAACAAGCTGGATGAATATAAAAAACTTGGCTTTGTGGGTTGTGATTTTTCGGACAACACGTTGCGTTGGCAACTTGCCGTAATTCTCTTCAGGGCGATTAGGGAAGTTGATTATAACGAATTTAACGTGCCGAAAACGGGTTGGGGTGAACCCGCCTACCTTTGGTGTATAGAGAAATTGAACGAAAAGCACATCTTCAATTATTGTTGCGTTGATAGCAAACAAGAAGATGGTCTATACTTTTTTGACTATTGGAAAGACGGAAAGGGCAAGGGCGACCATCACGATTTTTATGGAAACGAACGCTATATCAACATTTTTTGCGATCTTTGCCGTGGCGAAAAAACGACCTTCAGCGAATATGATCTGGAAGCCGTTGGAGAAATGATAAAAAAGGGATATGTTATCAAGGAGAACGAAACATACAGAGCTACTGTTCCGATATATACCTGTGATCAATATAAAGCTATTGTGAATATGGTACACTCATTCATATCCAATGAACTTGCATCTATTATTCAAGAGCTTGATTGTAGTGCCGCAAAAATCTTAAGTGCCCACACTCCAAAGCATTTGCAAAATCAAGTTGCC
>JAZOMJ010000033.1:0-2897 GCA_045653865.1 Eubacteriales bacterium | reverse complement strand
GGTCGCAGTCACAACCGGGCTTGCAATCGGGCGAGCCGCAGCCGTACTTGATGCCGCGGTCAAAATAGATTTCGGAGCAGGGGCCGCAAGGACCTGTGCCGTGCTCCCAGAAGTTATCGGCTTTGCCGAGACGAACGATGTGCGTAGGTGTTACGCCAACTTTATTCACCCAAATTTCATAAGCCTGCTCGTCCTCTTCGTAGATAGAGGGCCAGAGAAGGTCTGTGGGGATTTCAAGAGTTTCGGTCAAAAACTCCCAAGCCCACGGGATAGCTTGATCTTTAAAGTAATCACCAAAGGAGAAGTTACCAAGCATTTCAAAAAAGGTGCCGTGACGTGCGGTGTGACCAACGCGCTCAAGGTCGGGGGTACGGATGCACTTTTGGCAAGTGGTTACGCGATGACGCGGGGGCTCTTCTTCACCGGTGAAGAACTTCTTCATAGGTGCCATACCCGAGTTGATGAGCAACAAAGATTTGTCATTGATGGGAACGAGCGGGAAAGAGGGCAGACGAAGATGTCCTTTAGACTCAAAGAAAGCCAAATACTTTTCACGCAGTTCGTTAAGGGATGTCCATTTCATAGGGGTATATCCTTTCGATAAATTTGCATACGTAGCAAGTATAACACAAATTGCTTTGATTGTCAATTCTTTTGTGCAAAAAAAGATGAAAAACTACATTATATATTAGAAAAATTCCAAAAACCGCTCATAAAAAAAGGGGGCTGTTGCGAGAGGGTGAAGCTCGCAACAGCTTTTTTTATGCGAATCGCAGCGCTTTCCAATAACAGCTTCCGTCACTTCGTTTTACAAAAATGGCGGTGTAAACATCGGAGGTTTCTCCTTGTGCTGTTAAGGTAAACTGCATACGATAGGTATTTTCGGTTTCATAAAGTTCAAGAACGCTGACCTGTGCGGTGCATTCGCGTGCTTGCACGGGGGATGTATAGTATCCCGAACGGGAGAGGTACGAGAACGCGTCTCCGCTCTTGTGGCTCACGGTTGTTCCACCAAAATAACGAAAAACAACGTTTTCAAAATCGCTTTTGGAAATCAGCGTAGCCGCTGAAAGGTAGGGGTAGTTTTTGGCAACTGCATCCAGCGCTTGGCGGTTGCCGGTATAGCGGCTGTACTCATCGCGCAGCATATCATTGAGGATAGCATCGCGATAGATGCGAACTGCCTCACCGGTTCCCGAAAAGGGAGTCAAAGTAATGCCATCGCTTACGACGATTGTAACAATGTTAGAAAGCATTGCGGCAGCGGCACCGTCGGGTTGAAGTTGGCGCAGGGGCGTTTCCGAAAAATAATCGTTTACGTCAAGGCCAAAAACACCGCGAATCCACAATGCGTTAGGGCCTGCCATACAGGACACCAAAAGCACAGAGGAAAGAAGGAGTAAAAGGATGGTAAGTCCCAAACGACGCGTATGTTTTTTTGTGTAAGATGCGTTTCGCAAAGACCTTGCCCTCCTTTCTAATAATCCACTTTCTATTTTATCAAAATAGCAATATTTTGTCAATAGTTTTTTCAAAAAAAATTACAACATTTAGTATCTTTTTTGAAATTTGTTTCACAAGATATATGGATTTGTCGCTCTTTTATTGTCTTTTTGTCGCACACGACACAAACCTGCGACATTTTTATTTTATTTCGCAATCTTTTACGCCTTACAAAGCTCCTCCAAACGGCGGCACAAAAGCTGCTCTGCGGAGAGGAGTTTTGCAAAAACCGAGCGCACAACGCGGTCCTCGGTGCGCCCCATTAAGGTCTCAAAGCAATCAAGATTGCGGCGGCGTTCCCACAGGGCAGATTGCGCCAAACCGTCCTGTGTATGCGCGGTGACGCAAGCGTGTTTGCAAGGCGTGTGAGAAAATCGTTTTTGTCCGCTACCGCCAAGTGCCAAAAAAAGCTCGCCCAAGGTGCGAAAGCGTTCGAGGTCGGCTTGGGCGAGTTCTTCAAAAAGGTCAGAGAGAGCGGTGTCGCAATCGCGACAGATGAGACTGCGATAGATGTTGTCGGAAATGCTCACAAACGCTTCCATCGAACAAGTGTAAACCGCAGATGCAAGTCGCACATCGCGACAGACACAACCGCTCAGCGATGGGCGGAACGGTGGATAGTGGATGTATTCCTTTTTTGTGTTCTCCGTCATAAACGATACCTCCAAATAGTCTTTTTTATCAGCCTATGCGAGAGGAGGAGAAGGAGTGAAAAGTGCAGAGTGCAGAGTGAAAGTTCGACAAGCGCAGGATGATAGCTTGTCGGATGCTTTTTCTGTGTCATTTATGTGTTCAAAATGAACATTCCACTTGACAAATCCTCATTTTTTGATATAATAAAAGCAAAGAACTCTTTGCGCAACAGCGCAGAAAGGAAACATATGAAAAAAGCAACGTTTGGCCCCGGTGGAAACGGGGATTGGTTTTATTCCGAAGGAAAAAAGAGCACCCTGCAAGCACCGGGGTGGCTCAAAGAAAAAGGACTTGACGCCTTTGAATACGAGGCAGGAAACGGCATTGCGGGCAGTGAGGCAACTCTGCGCGCCATCGGAGAGAAGGCACGCGAGCACGGCATCCTGATGTCGCTCCACACGCCTTATTTTATCTCTCTTTCGGGCGTTGACCCCGAAAAGCGCCTCAAGAGTATTGAGTATATTCAAAAGTCGCTTTGGGCGGCAGATCTCTTGGGAGCGGATACCATTGTCATTCATAGCGGCAGCGCCGCAAAAATCTCGCGCGAGGAAGCCATGGCACTCTCCAGAGACACGCTCGAAAAAGTAGCCGAAGCCGTAGGGGAGACGTCCATCCGTCTCGGCATTGAGACGATGGGCAAGGTCAATCAGCTCGGCACGCTCGAGGAGGTCATCGAGCAGTGCAAAGTGTCGCCCATCTAT
>JAZOMJ010000032.1:0-2623 GCA_045653865.1 Eubacteriales bacterium | reverse complement strand
CAGAATGCGCCCTCGATGGTGTGCCAATCCTTGCCGTCGCCAAAGCGATCTCTCTTGAAGATCTCCTCGTCCATGGTGGGGACGATGACCTCCTTGGGTTGATTGGCGGGAGTCATGGGGTCAAGAAGTCTGTCGACATAGATGCGCGTGCCGATACGGTCGCAGGCAACGTTGTCCTCGGCGTACCATAAAAACAGACCGTTTTCTGTTTCTACCACGTGCGAATCGATCGAAAAACGCTTGTAAAAGCACTTTTCGTTTACGAAAGGTCCGAGCGGGGAATCGGCAACCGCTGCATGCATGTATTGAAATTCCTCGTCTGTCGAGCAGGAAACGTAGAGATAATATTTGCCCTGATGCTTGATGACAGACGGTGCCCAGTAGTCGCGCCTACCTGCAAACGAGGCAACAATGCCCTCGTAGTGCCACGTGCCGAACAGATCGTCGGCGGAATATGCCTCCACGCCTTTGGTGGCGGTTACGTATAGGTAGAGCTTGCCCCCATCCTCAAAGATAAAGGGATCGGGCTGGTGCTTGCCCGTAACGTCAAATTTCAGCTTCATAACGTAGTCCTCCGATGGTTGTCAAATTTATATATGGGGAAATATGGCAGATGCGCAGGCTGAAGGGTGTCGAAGCAACGCAGGGCGTGCTTTTTGTGCCGCTAAATCCGCTTGGCAGCCCTAACACAAAAGGCACTGCATGTGCAGTGCGCTTTGGTCGCTTGAAGCGAAAGATGCTTTTATTGTTCACGCCGTTGCTTGTCCTGCTTTTTTTCTTTGAGACGTTTTGCAAAAACAATGGCGTATAAAACGACGGATGCCAGCAGCAGCGGCACAGCCAAAATGCTTACGGCAAAGGGGAGCCCTTCACGCAGATTCCAGAGATTGATTACGTTGCCAAGCAACAGGCACAAGGTCGCGATCAGTTGAAGAACGTTCACATTTTTCATAGCTCCACCGCCTTTCTTGAAAGCATTATATCACATATTTTTGCATTTTTCAATATATTTGAAGAAATTTTTCAATCGGTGTGATGTCTTGTTCAACCAAGGAGCGGCGGCTCTGGCAAAAAAGATGCCGCTTATATAAGCCACAGAAGAAACAACCCTACGGCAGAACCGACTACACCAATCGCAAAAGAGCAAAGCGTAACATAGTGTCCAAGATATTGTTTATGAACGATCATAAACAAATTGCATACTCCTATGCTAATACCAAACGATGAAACAAAACCAATAAACCAAAATACACCCTCAAAAAGGGTCATGGTTGATTGAATACTTGAACACAACAAGCAATATATCGAAGGCCCTACCATAATGCAAACGATAATAGCAACTACCGTAAGCCAATATAAAACAGGATGTTTAGCTTTGAAATCATCATCATAATGAGGGTCAAAATATGCACTTGCATTTTTTGGAGTTCTCCAATTGTTCCTTTTTTTCTTGCTTTTTACTTTTTTTGCCATATCGCCCCACCGCCTTTCTTGGGTTTAGTATAGCATAAAATCGGTAGGGGTGTCAAGTCTGCGCAACTCAATCACGCCATAGGCGTGTATATCATCAAGGCGAAGCCTTGTATATCATCAAGCCGCAGAAGGATGCACGCTGACGCGTGATGAGATACAAGGGCGCTCTGCGCCCTTGATGATATGCACCTCGCTTCGCGCGTTGATGATATGCCAAGCCTGCGGCTTGGATAAAAAAATTCCGAGAACAAAGTTCTCGGAATTTTTTGAGTGGTGTTGACAAAAAAGATGCCCGTTTTTGCTATCAATATAGTCCGACAAAAGAAAGCACCGGACAAACTCGGGAATCGATGATTTTAATGCGAACCTCGTCTGTTAAAACCGCATCAAATTTTGCAATTTTTTTGTAGCCGACGGTTGTTCCGAAAAACACTTCGTAATACCGCCCCTCCGTATCCCTTACCTCTATGGTAAATGCTTCGATTCTTTGACTCATCGGGATATGCTCCTTGATGACGACATGGGATATCCTCTTTGTTTCTCCCAAATTTACAGTCAGTACAACCTGATTTTCTCCATCAAAGGGCTTGTAGTAATCATCATAGCTATCGGTTTTCAGTGCTTCGGTCAAATGATATCCGTCATCATGGTCAGCGGTGATCACAGCGTTCTCGGCAAGATTTTCGGCAAAGGTTCTTTGAATATATTCCCCCATCTCGCGCAGTCGCTGTACGTCGGTTTCATGAAAGAGTCCGCGACGGTCCGGCGGGATATTCAACAGCAAAGTCGAGTTACTGCCAACGGTACGGTACCAAATATCAAGCAAGGTCTCGGTTGAACGCACCTTCCCGTCCTCATGCGCATGGTAGAACCATCCCGGCCGTATAGAGGTATCGGTTTCTGCCGGATACCACCGCAGTCCCGTATTGCCACGGAGAAACTCTCTGCTGCCAAGATCGCGCTCTGTTTCTTTGATCTTCTTTTCGCGGAAAGCCGTAGAATCCGTTTTTTGACTATTTTCAGCAACCTCATCGGGATCGGCAAATCCGACGGGCAGAACCGACCATTCGCTCGGCCTTGTATCCCCTGCTTCATTTCCGCACCAACGAATGTCCGGACCGCATATAGAAATACACGCGTTCGGCTGAAG
>JAZOMJ010000031.1:0-7164 GCA_045653865.1 Eubacteriales bacterium | reverse complement strand
AGGGGTGTGGGGGAACTTTTTGCAAAAAGTTCCCCCACGGTCCTTATTTCAATTCTTCATCTATTGCCCGTGCAGCAGTCTTACCCGCACCCATGGCGAGGATGACGGTTGCGGCACCGGTAACGGCATCACCGCCGGCGTAGACGTGATCGAGAGAGGTTTTGCCGGTCTCCTCTACCACAACGATACCGCCACGGCGGTTGATTTCAAGACCTTGGGTGGTCGATTTGATAAGCGGATTGGGAGATGTACCAATGGACATAATCACGCAATCGCAATCGAGAACAAACTCGGAGTTGGGAATCTCCACGGGGGAGCGTCTGCCCGAAGCATCCGCTTCGCCAAGCTCCATTTTAATGCAACGCATACCTGCAACGTATCCGTTTTCATCCGAAAGAATTTCCAACGGATTATTGAGCAGACGGAATTGGACGCCTTCCTCCATAGCGTGCTCGACCTCCTCTTTGCGAGCAGGGAGCTCCGCCAAAGAACGGCGGTAAACGATGGAAACCTCCTCGGCACCCATACGCAGAGCGCATCTTGCGGCATCCATTGCTACGTTACCGCCACCCACCACCGCTACGCGACGCGCACGCAGAATGGGGGTTGTGCTGTCGGGCAGATACGCTTTCATCAAATTGACGCGCGTGAGATATTCGTTGGCGGAATACACGCCCTTGAGGTTCTCTCCGGGAATGCCCATAAAACGGGGAAGTCCCGCGCCCGAGCCGATGAACACGGCTTCAAATCCTTCCTCCGCCATCAATTCTTCAATCGTAACGGTTTTGCCAACCACGGTGTTGAGAACAAACTTGACACCGAGGGCTTCAAGACCTGCAATCTCTTTGGCAACAATCGATTTGGGCAAACGGAATTCGGGAATGCCGTAAACCAACACACCGCCTGCGGTGTGCAGAGCCTCAAAAACGGTGACGTCATAGCCGTGTTTGGCAAGGTCGCCTGCGCAACTCAGTCCCGCAGGGCCCGAACCGATAACGGCTACACGGTGTCCGTTTTGTGTGGGAATAGTAGGCATTTCGGTTGCGTTTGCATTATGATAATCGGCAACAAAACGCTCAAGGCGACCAATACCGACGGCTTCTCCCTTAATGCCGCGCACGCAAAGTCCCTCACATTGGTTCTCTTGCGGACAAACGCGACCGCAGATGGCAGGGAGGGAGCTCGATTCGGTAATGATGCGATAGGCTTCTTCAAACTCGCCTACTTTTACTTTTTGAATAAATCCGGGAATATCGATGCCAACGGGGCAACCCGAAACGCAAACGGGATTTTTACAGTTCAGGCAACGGTCGGCTTCATCTACCGCCATTTCTTCGGTATAGCCGAGCGCGACCTCTTCAAAATTTTTGGCACGCACAAGAGGCTCTTGTGCAGGCATAGGTGTTTTTTTGAGGGACATATTTGCCATATCAGTTGCCCTCCTTTTTGAAGAGATTACAAGCATCCTTGTGCTCTTTTTGCTCAAACGGGCGATACATTGAGGAGCGTGCAATGGCTTCGTCAAAATCGACGAGGTGTCCGTCAAATTCGGGGCCGTCAACACAGGCGAATTTAACCTCACCGCCAACGGTCAGGCGACATCCGCCGCACATACCCGTGCCGTCAATCATAATGGGGTTCATCGAAACAACGGTGGGGATGTTATATTCTTTTGTCAAAAGACTTACAAATTTCATCATAGGCAAGGGGCCAATGGCAATGACTTCGTCATAAACTTCACCGCTCTCAATCAGCGCGCGCAGAGCATCGGTTACAAGACCGCGTTCTCCCCAAGAGCCGTCATCGGAGACGGGAACAAATTTGGTAGAGTGTGCCTTGAATTCTTCCTCAAGGATGGCGAGGTCGCGGTTGCGGAAGCCAACGATGGCGTGCACCTCGGCACCTCTCTCAAACAGAGCCTTGGCAACGGGGTAAGCAATGGCAGAACCAACACCACCGCCAACAACGGCTACTTTTTTCAGCCCGTCAAGATGTGTTGCATTGCCAAGAGGACCGACGAAATCCGAGAGGGAATCGCCAACCTCAAGTTGGTTGAGTTTCTCGGTTCCTGTGCCCACAATTTGAAAAATAATGGTAACGCTGCCGCCATCGCGGTCGTAGTCCGCAATGGTGAGCGGAATGCGCTCGCCCTCACCATCAGATCGAAGAATGACAAATTGCCCCGGTGCAGCTTTTTTTGCCACGCGGGGAGCGTATATTTTCATTTTTGTAACCTGTGCATTCAGGCTTTTCTTTTCTAAAATGCGGTACATAATGTTCCTTTCAGGCGTTTTGAAGTTTGTGACAAAAAAACATTTTTTGTGATGTCAAAAAAAGGACTTGTCAAAACGGTTAAAATGATGTATAATATAATCAACATCTATTATACTACTTTGTTTTAAGTTTTTCAAGAGGGATTGAGTCTTTTTTATCAAAAAGGAATATCCATTTGAAGGAAGAAGAAAGGCGGCAGTGAAACTATGGAAACAGAATTTCAAAGAGCGGTTGGAAAAGGAATAGGCGAGGTTATGCGCGATATAGCTGAATTTCTTTCTACGCCATACATCATCAATGAGGAAAGACAGCTTGATTTGTGCACTTTGGTGCCCGATTTGAATATGCATGAGCAGTTTTCCTTTGCGCTTCTTTCCGAGGCGCATATCCAAGGGTGGGATCCCGAAACTGCCGAAAACTTTTATCGCCATGCTTGCGGCAAGGTGATAGCTCCCGAAATTATTACCTCGATGATTGCGGCTTTCCGCGACCGTTCGAGCAAAGAATACCGCGATTATGCGCAAAAGTACGGCAATCGTTTTAATGCTTTGGATGGTTCCTATTGGGCAACCGTTTTGGCACTTGGTATTGATGCAGGGCAGGTAGGAGATATTATGCAATATTTGCGCCTGTTTACTGTGTGCCTGATGGAGTTTGCGTATATGGAAGACCGCAATCCCGATGTTACTTATACTTGGTGCTATTACGATGCCTTCCGTCAAATGCTCGATGATTTGACTGCCGAGCCCGATCCCGAACCGCTCCCTCTTAAAATTCGTTCCTTGGGGGGCAGTGCAGGAAAGAGAGATCAAGAAAGTTACTATCTCTCCCTTGGCGTTGATATCGAAAACCCCAATCTTGATCGTTTGGCGCGCAATATTCAACTGGATATCGTTCTCAAAGATAAAGAGGGAAATATCATCACCACCATTGGCGACAAATTGGAATCTCTTGATCCCGGTGCAATCTATCACTATGGCGTTACACGCAAGATTCGTGGCAATGCGGTTGCAAACTTTTCGGCAAGCGCAAAGGCGGCTTCCCATCTCAAACTTGTAACACCTATTATGAAGCATATCGAACTTTCCGGTCTTCGTTTAAAAAAGAACGGTGAGGGAATGCATTTTTCGGGCACCATTACCGGAAAATATGATGTTCCTCTGCGTTCTATGACCTTGCATTATCAATTCCTTTCTGCACAAAACAAGATTTTGGGCGGTGGCAGTGAATGGGTGCTTGACGGACTGGAGCCCGGCGGCACACGTCAGGTAGATTCCAAAATCGCGCTTCCCATCGAGGGTGCGGCAAAGGTTGTTTACTCTGTCGATTTTGACGTAGTACAACTGCTTGAAGAATGATTTACAAACAACTGTCTGTTGATTGACAAGTATATCGAACAAACAATAAAGGCTCCCTTGTGTAAAGGGAGCTGTTGAGCAAGGCGAGACTGAGGGATTGTTTTATGATAAAAGTGTATATACAATCCCTCCGTCATTTTCTTGCGAAAATGCCACCTCCCTTTACACAAGGGAGGCTTTTTATCTTGTGGTGAGTGGCGTTCATCACCGAAAATGCATATCGCAGTAAACGTATTCCATACGTGAGTTGGGGTAGGTGGTATCAAGATAGGTTTCCCATCGGCTCGATGGCGGCAAATTCTCTTTGCGTTCTTTCCAACGCAAAATGGCGGTTGCCGAAATGGCGAGGTTACATGCCATAAAAACCGAGCACGCCACACAAAAAACATGCCACCGTTGCGTGTGCATCCTTTGCAAAAGCTTGCGCAAAAGGGGATAGATCAGACCGACAAACACCATGCCGAGAAATCCCCACATCAGTGCCATCTGACCGCTGACGCGACCGCCAAGATTGAGCGTGTGCGAGGAATAATCCCACGAGACCGAGCCGAACATACGCTCTTGAAAAAAGCTTGTAAAGTATTCCACCGCACCGCCTGTGATGGCAAACACCAAAAATTGCAAGCCGACAGCGCGGCGGGGCAGAACGCGTGCTACCGCAAAGGCGGCAGCCGCGCCCACACCGTAAACGGTGCAAAAAGGACCCACCACCGTGGCGGAGTGGTCGACCCACTCACCCGTGAGTGCGGTGTGCCAAATCCCCTCTATTAAAAAACCGAGGATGCTACCGAGAAAAAACACCCAAAACAGCTCCTCATAGGCGTGAAAAACGCGTTTTCCAAATGATTTTTTCGTTTGCATCGTTCCTCCAAAATCATCAAAATTTGAGGATAGTATGCGATTTTTCGACAGCTTTTATACCAACCGAAAGGAGACCGTCAATGGCGACAAAATATCAAGATATTCTTTACGATGTCAATGCGGCACACAAGGCGCGCTTTGACCGTCTCTGCCGAGAGGCGGCATCCGCTCCGCGCGGTATCGGCGACGAGGGCATTGGCACGCTTGGGGAGAAGCGCATGCACGCCATCATCAAACGCTATCTGTGCGAGGATCACACCCATCACGAGGTTGGGGTGCTCAATACGGGCTACGTATCCGACGTGCGCATCGGGAACGACGTTTACGAGGTGCAAACGGGTGCTTTTTATCCAATGAAAAAGAAAATTGCGCACTACATAGAAAAAACCGACCTCACCGTTACCGTCGTGCACCCCATTTCGGTGGAACGCTATGTAACCTGGGTGGATGCTCAAACGGGTGAGGTGACACCGCGCAAAAAGTCGCCTAAGCGCGAGCGAGCCATTCACCTTTTGCCCGAACTCTATTGCTTGTTGCCCTACTTGGGCAATGAACGCCTGCGCTTTCGCCTCTTGATGATTGAAGAAGAGGATTTCCGCACTCTTTCAAATCGCCGCGATAACCGCAAGCGCGGTGCGCGACTCTACGAGCGGATGCCGCTCTTGCTTTTGGGTGAGATTGAATTCTCGTCGCCTGCCGATTTTGCCGTCTTTCTCCCAACCGACCTGCCATCTCCTTTTACGGTCAAGGACTTCTCTCAAAGGACAGGCCTGCGCGGCAGAGATGCTTATTCTGCAGTACACGTGCTCGAAAAACTCGAATTGATTACAAAAACAGAACCCATCGGACGCGCAATGGCGTTTAGGGTATAAGGAATTGTGGGGGGACTTTTTTTGAAAAATGTCCCCCCACACCCCTTCAAAAAAATTTCTAACATTATTCAAAAAATCTTGTCAGCAAATCAAAAAATGCCACACTATATGGGTGAAAGGAGGCGAGAAAATGCAACAAACGAACCAAATGCGCGATCGGCTTATCAACGAGTTTGCCGAGAACTATATGGAAAAGCTGTTTTACTTCTGCTTGAAAAAGACAGGAAATAATATCGAAGCGGAAGATCTGACACAGGATATCGCGCTTCAGATCATTACTGCTTTGAATAAAGGCACGATTCCAACGAGCTTTTCAGCGTGGATATGGCAGATCGCGCGCAACCGTTATTCCGTATGGGCTAAAGAAAAGCATAATCGAAACGAATCGGTAACCGGTTCCGATATCAGCGATTATGAAATTGAAGACGAAAGCGAAAATATTCTTGATGAAATGATACATACAGAGCAAATGACTCTGCTTCGGCGAGAGCTGGCGTTCATCAGAAGCGATTATCGCAACATTGTCGTTGCCTATTACATAGAGAACAAGAGCGTTCGTGATATTGCATCATCGCTTTCTGTTTCGATAAGCGCGGTTCAGCAAAGACTTCACCGCGCAAGAATCATATTGAAAGAAGGTATGGATATGGCAAGAGAATTTGGAAAATTGAGTTATAAACCTGAGGATATTGATTTTATCAGCAATGGACTGTTGGGTTCGGAACATGAACCTTGGAATTATATTTCGCGCTCGCTTTGCAAAAACATTTTGCTTGCCGCTTATAGGATGCCGTCCACGGCAGAAGAATTGGCAATGGAAGTTGGGGTTGCGCTCCCGTATATGGAGGAAGAATTGCGTGCTCTTGTAGATGCTACGCTCATGAAGAAGAACGACAACAAATATGAGACGAATTTCTTTATTGTAAGTGCAGATGCGCAAGAAAAGATTTATGCACATTTGCGTGGTCTCGCTCCAGAACTCACAAAAGCGATTATTGCAGCTTTTGAATATGAAAACGAATGGAAAAAGGAGAATTGTCCCGAGTGGCATGAAGGATATCAGTCTTTTGAAGATATGAAATGGGCTTTGCTTTTGGCTGAAACAGATACCATCGAACGATATACGCTTTGTACAGTTAATAAAAACAATGAGGTTAAGAATATAGGGGCTTGGGGGCACACACCTCGTCCTAACGGTGGTGAGTGGGATTTGCTTGGTCTTGAAAAGCAGTATGCTTATGCACCTAATTATGTTAGTCTTGTTGGTTGTGTTACCAGTCCGGCAGAAAGTAAGTTGTCCGAAATACGATACCGTCAATATCTTTTCAAACAATTTGGAGAAACACATACGCCAGCACTGAATTATTCAGATGGACAAGGTCTTGTGGCAGTTGCTAACGGTAAATGCGGTGAGGTTGATGATGCAACTCTAAAACATCTTGAAAAAGTAGGAGTTGTGAAAGAAACAAGCGACGGATATGTTCCAACGATTCTTGTTATGCGTAGAGCAAAATTCAAGGAAATGTCAAAAGAAGCAGGAGACCGTTTTGAAGAGCTTCGCCATAAAGCACGTGATATTGCAACAAAGCATTATTTGTTCTGCCGCGAGCAGATTTATAAAGAAATTCCCGAATTTTTGAAAAGTGACGAATTTCAAATTGACCACGCTTGCGCAAATATTTTTGCAATGCGTGGAGCGGTTCTTGAAGAAGCCATCAAGCAAGGGTATTTGTCCTTTGATAAAAACAAGGATAATCGAGCTTTAGGAGCTTATTTAATCATATAAAACCACCGCCGAG
>JAZOMJ010000030.1:0-13162 GCA_045653865.1 Eubacteriales bacterium | reverse complement strand
CCACTTTGCGCTTCGTTGCGGTTATGTTTTTCCTCTGCCCATTTTGCATAGCAGTTGCGCGCAATTTGCCATACCCACGCCGAAAAACTTGTGGGGATTGTGCCTTTGTTCAGGGCTGTGATGATTTGGAGCGCGATTTCTTGTGTCAAGTCCTCTGCCTCGACTTGGTTTCCCGTCTTTTTGAGACAGAAATAGAACAGTTTTTCCATATAATTCTCGGCAAATTCTTGAATCATCTTTTCGCGCAGTTCGTTCGCTTGTTGCATTTTCTCACCTCCTTCGCTCATATAGTGCGGCGTTTTTGAATTTGGTTGCATGGATTTTGAAAAAATTTGGTATAATTTTGTGCAAAGGTTTTTGAAAGGGGTGCAGGGGGAAACTTTTTTCAAAAAGTTTTCCCCTGCTTCTCTTTTAGTCCTCTACTCTTTCACCCAAGATGTTGCGGTATTTTTGATAGAAGCTTTCAAAGTAGCCGCCGTCGAGGGCTTCGCGGATTTTGCGGGTAAGGTTGTTGTAGAAATAAAGGTTGTGTGTAACAGCCAAGGTCATGCCAACCGTTTCTTTTGCCTTGAGCAAGTGGCGAATGTAGGAACGGCTGTAGTTTTTGCAAGCGGTGCACTCGCAACCCGAGTCGATCGGGCGGTCATCGAGGGCGTACTTTTCGTTGGTGAGATTCATTTTGCCGTGCCAAGTGAACACGTTGCCATGGCGCGCGTTACGGGTGGGCATGACGCAATCGAAGAAGTCCACACCGTAGTGAATAGCTTCGAGAATGTTGCAGGGTGTGCCAACGCCCATCAGATATCTGGGCTTGTCCTTGGGCATATAAGGCTCAACGGTGTCGATAATACGGTACATATCCTCGGTTGCCTCGCCAACGGCAAGACCGCCAATGGCGTAACCCTCGCAAGGAACTTCGGAGATCATCTTCATGTGTTCAATGCGCAAATCCTCATACGTGCCGCCTTGGTTGATGCCAAAGAGCATTTGGTGGCGGTTGAGGGTGTCGGGGAGCGCGTTGAGGCGATCCATTTCCTCGCGGCAACGAATCAGCCAACGGTAGGTGCGCTCCATGCTCTGCTTGCAGTATTCGTGCGGTGCAGGGTTTTCGACGCACTCGTCAAACGCCATGGCGATGGTGGATGCGAGATTGGATTGAATTTGCATGCTTTCTTCGGGTCCCATAAAAATCTTGGCACCGTCGAGGTGGGAACGGAACTCTACACCCTCTTCGGTGATTTTGCGGAGCTTGGAAAGCGAGAAAACTTGGAATCCGCCGCTATCGGTGAGAAGCGGGCCATCCCAGTTCATAAACTTGCGCAAACCTCCCATTTGGCGGATGAGCCCATCGCCCGGACGAACGTGCAGGTGGTAGGTGTTGGAAAGCTCGACTTGGCAGTCGACCTTTTTGAGCTCCATTGTGTTGATGCCGCCCTTGATGGCACCGCAGGTACCAACGTTCATAAACACGGGCGTTTGAATGTCACCGTGCACGGTGTGGAGAACACCGCGACGCGCACGACCGTCGGTCTTCAAGACCTCAAATTTGTTGATTGACATATTGATCCTTTCCGGTAGCAAAAATACAGTTTGCCCCTTGCTTGATTTTACTTTTGTTGATGTTTGTCGCAAAAATGGAATATGGTATTTCTAAAATGTGATTTTTGTGACTCGGAAAACTTTCCGGTTCGTATAATAACGGGTGTTTCGATATCGGTAGCACAGAATATAAGATGGTAATACTGTTCACTTGTGCGATGCTCCGAGCCCGTTACTTCGCAAACGTATTCCGATAAATCTTGCCACGCAATTTCCAAGCCCTTGCCAAATACCCTTTTCTCGTGGATGCCGGCATCATCAAAGCAAATTGCATATCGCAAAACCTGATTACGAAATCTGGTAAACAACCAAATAACGTAGGCAATCGCCAAAACCGAAACCTCAATCCAAGTCAGCCAATCGTTGGAAGCACCCAGCAAAATCGAGATGGCTATTATTGGAAACGCAATGGCAAATATGATACCTATCACAGTTTGCGGAATGGTGGTCAATTCTATTTTTTGCGAATAAGTTTGTAATTTCATATTTTTTCTTTAATGTTAGAATGGTGATCATAAAGACGCCATACACAGTTCAGGTGTATGCGTCTGTGGTTGACTAAGTTAAAAAACAACCCTTCCGTCTCGCTACGCTCGCCACCTCCCCTTGCACAGGGGAGGCTTTGAAGCAAGTATCCGCTTGAACAACTAAAACTCGTTTAAAAGGGAATATACTGCTACGCTCGTTTGAAATTTAATGTATTGGTGCGGCAGTTACTTTTAGCCTCCCCTGTGTAAGGGGAGGTGTCATTTTCGCAAGAAAATGACGGAAGGGTTGTAATCAAATTTTAATTTCTGTTTTTGACGTCAGAACCCCGTTCTGTCGAATTGCTTATCAAGCGTATGGTGCGACATGTCAAGTGCGACGGGTCTGCCGTGGGGGCAGAAGGTGATATCGGGAATGGTCATCAGCTTATCCACGATCCACTTGACATGCTCGTCTGCATAAGCCCTGCCTGCCTTGATGGCGGCTTTGCAAGCGGCTTGATAGAGCGCTTTTTCGAAAATGATATCACGCGTTAGCTTTACGCTGCCCGTATTATCGAGAATGCGACCTGCCATACTGCCAAGCATATCGGGCACGGCGGCACTGTCGACCTCCTCGGGAATGGCATCTACCGATACCGTATTGCGCGCATAGCGAAGCGAAAATCCAATTTTTTCAAGCTCGTCGTTGTATTGCTTGAGTGCTTCGACCTCACCGCTCGTCATCATCACGTCGATGGGGAGCATCAGCATTTGCGATACAACCTCAACCTGTAAAAGTCCTTTTTTGAGTTGCTCAAAGAGGATGCGCTCGTGTGCGGCGTGCTTATCGATGATGAGCATCTTATCCTCCACTTGAACAATCACGTAAGAGTTGAACACCTCACCGACAATGCGATAGAAAGGCACAACGGGTGCCTCGGGAGGTGCAGAATGCAGAGTGCAGGGTGCAGAGTTGTTTTGGGGCTCTGTTACTGCCTTTGCTTCTGTTTTTTCTTCCGCTTTCTTTCCTTCTTTTTCCTCAACCTTTTGCGGTACCGGAGCAGGGGCAGGCGCAGGAATGGGTGTCGATTTGGGTTCTTCGACTACGGGCACGCGCGCCTCGTTTTTGATAACCTCGGTGGCAGACTTTTGGAGTGCAGAATGCAGAGTGGAGAGTGCAGAGTTGGAAGCTGCGGGAGTGCTCTCCTTGTTCGCATACAAGTTGCGGTATTCCTCGGCGGTCATACGCGCTTGGGGTTGGGGTTGGGTGCGGTTTTCAAGGTCGTAGGAAAGCTGACGCGATGCAAGACTTTCGATTTTGCCGTCACGAATGGGCGCGTTCGCCTCGGAAACCTTGGGTGCAAACGCACTTTTTGCAGTACGTGTGCCAAAATTGAGTTGCATAGAGGGGCGTGTAACGTTGCCCTCGAGTGCGGTTCTTGTGGTGTAATAAATGGCTTCGAACACCGCTTTCTCGTTGGAGAACTTCACCTCCAATTTTGCAGGATGCACGTTGACATCCACGCGCGCGGGGTTGATGCTGATGTAAAGCACGCAACAGGGGAACTTTTCGGGCGGCATATACGAAGTATAGGCCTGCTCAAGTGCCGCCATTGCGGTCTTGCTTTTGACAAAACGTCCGTTGATAAAGAAATTTTGATAGTTGCGATTGGCTTTGAAATTATCGGTTCTGCCGATAAAGCCCTTGATGGTGATGCCCTCGTGGTCGCTGTTCACTTCGATCAAGCGCGAGGCAAATTCCTTGCCGAACACCGCGTAAATGGTGTTTTGCAGGTTGCCGTCACCTGCGGTTTCCAGTTTGAGGTTGCCGTCAACGATAAGGCGGAACGCGATTTGCGGATTGGAGAGCGCGACCTTCTCAACGTTTGCGGTCACTGCCATCGCCTCGGTGACGTCCTTTTTGAGGAATTTTCGACGCGCAGGAACGTTGGCAAACAGATTTTCAACAATAACAGACGTACCCGTGGAGCATCCCTGCTCGGTGATGCTATGAATGTTGCCACCGTGTGCTTCGAGCACCGCTCCGTATTGCGCATCGGCAGTTTTGGAGATAATACGCACATCGGATACCGATGCAATGGCGGCAAGCGCCTCCCCACGGAAGCCGAGGGTGAGAATGCCGTCAAGATCCTCTGCCACCTTGATTTTACTCGTGGCGTGGCGGCGGATGGCTACGGGAAGATCCTCGGGAGACATGCCGCATCCGTTATCGGTGACGCGCATAAAGGTGACACCGCCGTTTTGAATTTCAACGGTAATGCGATCCGCTCCTGCGTCAATGGCGTTCTCCATCAATTCCTTGATGACAGATGCAGGACGGTCAACAACCTCGCCCGCCGCTATTAAATTGGCTACCGCAAACGGTAGGACGTTGATTTTTCCCATAGGGTTCTCCTTTCTTGGGGTGGGTGTAGGGGCTTTTTTAGAAAATTGCCCCACACCCCTCAAAAACTTTTAACACATCCTTCAAGATGTTAATCTGCATTTCAATTCGTAAAGTGCCGTTCGATTGGAATCCCACGCAAGCATTTTTCGGGCATCCTCATAAGGCACCCAAACAAAAGCATTGTGTTCGCAAGACAACGTAATATCCCCCTTACATTCAAACGCAAAGGCATATTCGGGCA
Organism: Eubacteriales bacterium; assembly: GCA_045653865.1. Taxonomy (GTDB): domain Bacteria; phylum Bacillota; class Clostridia; order Oscillospirales; family CAG-272; genus UMGS1865. Next base: position 8,448 of record JAZOMJ010000030.1, on the reverse strand, counting down.
CTACGTAAGTCTCGGCAGGCCAATGATGGGATCGTTCATAGGGAAAAACATTGGTTGGAATATAGCACATAGAGGTTAGTTGTATAATGCCCTCTGTGCGTACGCCACACTCCTCAAAAATTTCTCGTTTGGCAGCTTCCATTGGCGTTTCGGCATCCTCGCCCCCGCCCGCAACAAATTGCCATTGATCACAATCGGAACGATGAAGCAAACAAAAGAGTAGGTTACCCTGTTCTTTTTTATACGGTATTGCTAATATTTGAAACGGTGCGCGCATAATGGTTCTCCTTTGCTATTTCGCGGGAATGGTTTACAGAAAATCTAACCTTTGTAATTTTCCAATCTGAATGGATTTGCACTTACTGCAATCTCTTCTTCAAATCGAACAAGAAGGACATACACTCCAAGGGGGAGATGGTGTTCAGGTCAACTGCTTTGAGCTCATTGATAACTTGTTCGTTTGCGACATCCTCAAAGGAAATGAGGGTGTCGTCTTTGATTTCGGGCTTCTTTTTGCCCTTGGCGCCGGTGTCGGCATCGGTAACCGCGCGCGAGGTTTCCTCAACGGCGGCAAGCACCTCGCGTGCACGCTTAATGACCTCGTTGGGAAGTCCTGCAAGCTTGGCAACCTCAATGCCGTAGCTATCGTCGGTGGAGCCGCGCACAATTTTGCGCAAGAACGTAATGCCGTCTCCCCTCTTTTTGGCGGCAATGTTGTAGTTGACAATGCCGTCGAACTCTTCTTCCATGACAGTCAGCTCGTGATAGTGGGTTGCAAAGAGTGTCTTGGCGCCAATCTTGCGACTGTTGGTGTATTCTACAATGGCGCGCGCAATGCTCATACCGTCAAAGGTAGAGGTGCCGCGTCCGACTTCGTCATAAATGATCAGGCTCTTTTTGGTGGCGTTTTTGAGGATGTAGGAAACCTCGTTCATCTCCAGCATAAAGGTGGATTGACCCGAGGCGAGGTCATCGGATGCGCCAACGCGCGTGAACACCTTGTCCACCACACCAATGCTTGCCTCTGCCGCCGGAACGAAAGAGCCGATTTGCGCCATCACCGTAATGAGGGCAACTTGGCGCATATAAGTGGATTTACCCGCCATGTTGGGACCCGTGATGAGCATCAAGCGGTTTTTGTCGGTATCGAGGTGCGCATCGTTGGGCACAAAATAGGTGTCCTTAACGAATTGCTCAACAACGGGATGGCGGCCATCCTTGATGATGATCTCGTCACTCTGTGTGATTTCGGGGCGCACATACTTGTTTTTGCTTGCCACAACCGCGAGGGAGCGGTAAACGTCAAGCTCGGCAAGGAGCGCCGCCGTTTTTTGAATACGTACGCTTTGTTCGGCAACAAAGGTACGCACTTGTTGGAATAATTCATACTCAAGAGCTACGGAACGGTCCTTTGCACCGATGATGGTATCTTCCATCTTTTTGAGCTCGGGAGTGATGTAACGCTCACCGTTTGTAAGCGTTTGCTTGCGAATATAATGCTCGGGCACTTGATCCATAAAGGATTTGGAAACCTCAATGTAGTAACCGAACACGCGGTTATAGCCGATGCGGAGCGTGCGAATACCTGTCTTTTCTCGTTCTTCCTCGGCAATCTTTTCAAGCCAAGAGTCGCCGTCGTTCATAATTTCGCGCAAAGAATCGAGCTCTGCGCTGTATCCGTCGGCAATCATTTTGCCCTCACGAACCGTGAAGGGCGGATTTTCGACGATGGCGGCACCGATTTGTGCGCAAACATCGTCAAGTATATCAAGATGCTCATAGATGCGACAAAGACCGTCGCTCTTGGCACCCGAGAGTAATCTCTTAATTTCGGGGAGCACCGTTGCCGTGTTGCATACGGCACGCAAGTCCTTTGCGTTTGCGTTGCCGTAAACGATGCGCGTGATAAGACGTTCCAAGTCGAGCACATGCGAGAGTTCTTCACCGAGCTCCTCGCGCAACATAAAGCTTTGGCAAAGCTCCTCAATGGCACTCTGACGTGTTTCGATAGCGGCAACGTTGAGAAGCGGCTTTTCTACCCATTTTTTGAGCATACGTGCGCCTGCCGCGGTTTCGGTTTTATCGAGCACCCACAAAAGCGAACCCTTCTTTTCCTTGTTACGCAGGGATTCCGTGAGTTCGAGGTTGCGGCGCGAGTTGATGTCCATTTCAAGATATTGACCGTCGCTGTAAACGTTCAATTCACGAATGTAGGAAATATCGCCTTTTTCGGCTTCTTCGATGTAGGAAAGCAGTGCGCCAATGGCAGAAATCATTGCACGGTCCTCAAGTGCGGCATCCTTTACCTGCTCGCCAAATTGCGCCACTACGCGCTCGCGCGCGGATGCATACTCAAAGCGTGCATATTGGTTGTCGGTGAGCGCCAAGCCTTGACGGCTGACAAGAAACTCCCCTACCTCACCCATATTGGTGCGACCGATGTTGACAATCGCCTCGCGAGGAGAATAGGTGCCGATTTCGGCTTTGAGACGCGCGTCGGCATTCTCACCCGAAAAGCTTGTGGCGTGTACCTCACCCGTGGAAGCATCGGCAAAGCAAAGTCCGTAGGAAAATTCACTCATGCAAATGGCACAGAGATAGTTGTTGCTCTGCTCGGAAAGCAAACTCGACTCCAAGAGCGTTCCGGGCGTAATCATACGAATGACGTCACGGCGCACAAGTCCCTTTGCCTGCGCGGGGTCTTCGACCTGCTCGCAGATGGCAACCTTGTAGTTCTTTTCGATCAGCTTGCCCACATAGCCCTCGTAGGAGTGGAACGGAACGCCGCACATGGGTGCGCGCTCTGCCTCACCGCAGTCTCTGCCCGTGAGGGTCAGCTCCAACTCACGCGAGGCAAGAATGGCATCGTCAAAAAACATCTCGTAAAAATCTCCGAGACGGTAAAAAACGATGTAATCCATGTATTGTTTTTTGATTTCCCAATATTGCTCCATCATTGGAGTCATGGCAGTATCTCCTTTTTCATCGGATTTAAAAACGTTACCCATATATAGCGGCAACAACTTTCAGCCTCCCCTGTGCAAGGGGAGCCTTTTGGAAATGCGCCCGCTTGGTTGTAAGGATTGCTATATTTCAAGGCACATTCTTTGTAACTTTCCACGTGCCGCAGGCACATTTCACACGGCAAAGCCGTATTTCACCCATCGCCGGCGATGGATTTCACTCGCCGCAGGCGAATTTCATTGCAAAACGCGCCCGCGTTTTGCTCAGTGGCATCCCGAGCAGGTGCTGCAGTTGTGGGTACAGCCGGAAGGCTCCTCGCCCGTGATTTGTGTCATAATGGTTTGGTTGACACTGTTCATCAGCTCGTTTACAACAGCTTGCGCACGGTTGAGTTCTGCGAATGCTTCGTTGTTCACAATGAGATCGTAAAGCTCGTCGATGCGGCGTTGGATGCTTTGGATCAGATCCATATCGCGATCCTCTTGGGTAACTGCCTTTTGCATTGCTCTTTGTTGAACGTCGTATTCAACAAGATAGGTTTGCAGTTCTTTGTTTTGTTCGTATGCGGTCTTGGCGGCCTCGAGAGCTACGAGACGCTCATCCTCTTTGAGCTTTTGACCAAGAGCCGAAGCAAGTTCAAAAATTTCCATGTTTATGTCCTCTTTTCTTTTGTTTACTGTTTCTTGCCCCAGAGCGCAAACGCGTCAGCGCGCTCTACGGTTACGTTGACAAAATTGCCAACGTCTTCTTCGCACCCCTCAAAAAAGGCAATCTTGTTGCCGTCGGTGCGACCCGAATATAGAGCCTCGTTCCCTTTGCTGACACCGTCGCACAAAACACGAAGCGTTTTGCCCACAAGGGCATCGTTTTTCTCTTTGCCGATATCCTTTTGCAGAGCCAACAGGCGCTCAAAACGATTGGCGGTTACATCCTTGGGTACTTGCTCCATCAGAGCGGCGGGAGTGCCCTTGCGAGGCGAGTAGATAAAGGAATACAGCATATCAAAACGCACGCGAGAGAGCATGTTCATCGTGCCCTCAAAATCCTCTTCGGTCTCCCCGGGGAAACCAACAATGATATCGGATGTGATGGTGACGTCGGGCATTTTCTCTTTCATGTAGTCGACAATCGAAAGATATTTTTCGGTGTCGTAATGGCGGTTCATTTTGGAAAGGATCTCGTCACTGCCCGATTGCATAGGCAAATGGAACTGATGCGCAATGTGACGCGAAGAAGCCATAACGTCGATCAACTTTCGGCTTGCATCCTTGGGATGGCTTGTCATAAAGCGCAAAACGAAGTCACCCTCAATAGCGTCGAGCTCGGAGAGCAGATCGGCAAAATCGTAATCGCGCCCCTTGGCATAGGAGTTGACGTTTTGACCAAGCAAAGTTATGTCCTTGTAACCGCTCTCGACGAGTTCGCGAACTTCGGCAACGATTTTTTCCTTTTCGCGGCTACGCTCGCGACCGCGAACGTAAGGAACGATGCAATAGGAGCAGAAGTTGTTGCAACCGTACATAACCGATACCCACGCGCGGTAGGTGCTCTCACGGCGAATGGGGAGATCTTCCACCACCGTGTATTCTGCCTCTTCGGGGCAGTAGATGCGCTTGCCCGTTTCAAGCTTGCGGCAAAGCAGTTGCGGCAAACGGTGCAAGGACGAGGGTCCCATAACGAAATCAACGTAAGGATAGCGGAATTTGATATCGTCTTGACGGTGCGGTTGCGCCATCATACATCCGCCAACGGCAATCACCAAGGATGGATTTTTCTCCTTGATGTGCTTGTACTGCCCCACAATGGAGAGCGTGCGCTTTTCTGCGTGCTCGCGAATGGCGCAGGTGTTGACCACAATGAGGTCGGCATTTTGGGGCTCTTTGACAATGTCATAGCCCATTGCCACACACATACCTGCAAACTTTTCGCTATCTGCCTCGTTTTGCTGACAGCCAAAGGTCTCGACAAACGCGCATCTTCTCTTGCCCGTGGCAAGAAAAATACGGTCGTTTTCGGCACGCATCAAGTCGATATATTGTTGTTGCTCAACCGCCGAAAGAGGCGGCAAGGGAGTGTTCTTCTTCATCGGTAATTCCTTTGGATATAATTTGAGCATAATAACTCTATTATATTATACTGTTTATAAAGAAAAAGTCAAGATATTTTTCGTAAAATTTCGTTTTTTTCAATTCTGCAACACAATTTTCTGCTCGGTGACAAGAGGAAAACGGTGGAGCTCTTGCCCTGCAAGATTGCAATTGTGCAGGCTGACTGCCGAAATCGATCGGTTTTGGTAGGTGGTGTAATAGTAGATGCCGCGCTCAAGATGGATGCACGAGGTATAGGCGGTTGCCTCAAGGCTTCCGTCAGGCAGTCGCACGCATCCACGGATCTGCTCCACAGACCCCAAAATATGAAAAAACTGCGACACGCTTGCCGCTTCATCGGGAGCGGATACTGCATTCTCTCGCACAAAAGCTGCACGCACAAAACGAGATGCCGATGAAAAATCCCCCGGCAAGCCCATAGCCCCCATGCCACGGCTGTAGGGTGCAAGAAAATCCTTGCCTAAATGCGCTACGGGTGCATCTTTTGAGAGTGTCATATAGTCGCAAAGATGCCACATGTGATAAGAAAACGGTGGATTATTGGTCAAAACGCCCACGGGATTGGGATAGATACGGAGCCCCTCGGCGGTGCTTTCAATCACCAATGATTGATCTCCATCCGTCACCATCCAATGCAGGGGAGCCGTTGGAAATGCGGGGCTGAACGGTGTGTTGCAAATGTTGAGATTTTGCAATCTTTGGCGCACGTCACGCAAATTGCGACAGCTCCCAAGCAACCACAAAATCAACTCAAACGAGGCGACGTTTTCTTTTCCCTCTTGCAGGTCAAAATAACAGGCGTTGTCGGCAAACCGCAGTCCTGCCATGGCAAGGCCGTGTTCGTTTGCGGCATCAAAATAGAGGGGATAGCCATCCTTGACAATCCCCATCCCAATGATGGCAAAATGGCTGTTTTGCGCCAACGTGTGGCGAAAAACGACCTCAAAATTGCGTGGAGTGACAATGACCTCTTCTCCATAAGAGCATTCCACATCCAGCGTGCGCCCAAAATAGGCAGCCTTTGTTTTATAGGTAATAGCAGTGCACATTTTCAAAATTCTCCTTTTTTCTTTTAATGTGCCCCACTGTAAGATAATTATGAAAAATGCTGCCCTAAAAGCAAAAAAAGACAGAGAAAAATTCTCTGCCTCTTTCATTATTTATTTGTTTGATTGATAAATGCGTCAAATTCAACCAAGAGAAAATCAAAATCCTTTGGTGCGTAATAATAGTGCCCCGAATGTTGCAGATAAAAGACGGAGATTTTCCTACTCTGCGAAAGCCACTTCACAGATGATTTTGATACCATTTCATCGCGTGCAGATTGATAAACCCTGCAAGGGGTACGCAATTTCGCTATACGCTCTCGCGTTTTCTTCGCCTTTGCGAACAGCTCCAAGTAGCGAGGAAGCCACCCGAAATAGTGGAACGGATTTCTATCTTGTGCAATACCGTAGCACTGTTTTGCCGCTTTTGCGACCTCGTCATCAGGCGCAATCTTATCGAAATACACCTTGCACAAATTGGAAAGCATACGCGGTTTTGGCACAATTTTGAGTGGAACAGCCAAAAGGAACAATCCCTTCACCGACACGTTTTCGATGGCTCTATCGATGGCAAACAACGTGCCCATAGAGTGTGCAACAATGTATATTTTGGAGTGCGTAGCGGACAGTTCATCCACCGCATTTTTTACCTGTTCTTCCCATTTTTGCATAGACGTGTGCGAAAAATCACGCACGCCTCCGCCATGACCGTCGAGCAAAAGGTTGTAAACAGACATTTCCTCGGGAACACGCGACACAAAATCGGCAAAATGGTTGGGCGTGCCGACAATTCCGTGAACGAACAAAATCGCCGCCTCCGCCTTGGGATGGATGCGTTTGTATTCTTTGTGCTCCATAGTGCCACCGCCTTTCTTGGTTTTATTATAGCATAAAACCGATAAAAAGTCAATGAAAATCCTGCTTTGCAGGATGAAATCCTCGCTAGCTCGGATGAAATCTTCGGCGTTTCGCCTCAGATGAAATGAAATCCGCCTCTCCCAACCCGACGAAGTCGGATTTCATCGCGAAGCGATTTCATCCACCATAGGTGGATTTATCCCGCAAAAGGCGGATTTAGTTGAAAAAAGCACTGCTTTCGCAGTGCTTTTTTCTGCCTTAAACGAGTATAAAGGTCAAAAATCGAGGTAAAAGCGAAAAAAAGGTCAACTTATTTTTTGCTTTTTCTTTTGTTCTTTCGCTTCATTCTTTTTTCTTGCTTCTTTTTTAGATTCTTTTCCCAAAGATCCGCATGTTCGACGTAAATTTCGTATGATCCCTTATAAGATATCAAATAAATACTCCTAGGGCCGTGATTCAACGGTGGAAACTGGCCGATTGTTCCAATCCATATACCGCCTAATATATACAGCCACCAATTAGGAAAGAACCAAGCGGTAAGTAACAACAATAAGTTTGATAAAAGCAATGAGTAAGTTACTGCGGAATACCACCATCGCTTTTTTAATATTTTTCTCATAAGGTAATAACGTATTCCATATTCATCAAGTATAAACCAACTAATAGGACTTAAAATTATCATTACCACACACATTATCCAAATGTTTGTTGATGGCAAAGCAACCGCCTCCTTTCCTTGCTATATTATATCACACTTTCACAAATAAATCAAGACGTAAGCCTTGTATCTTTAATGAAATCGTGCTACGCACGATGAAATCCTCACTCCGTTTGGATGAAATCTTCGGCGTGCCGCCTCAGATGAAATTAAATCCGCCTCCATCTTCTGCCGTAAGGCAGATTTCATCGCGAAGCGATTTCATCCACCGCAGGTGGATTTATTCCGCAGAAGGCGGATTTAGTTGAAAAAAGCACTGCTTTCGCAGTGCTTTTTTCTGGTGGTCAATAATTGATGTCATCTATTAATTCAAGAATTTCAGGAACAAGTGCTCTGTCATAGGGCAACTCTTCAAGCAAATGAAGGATTTCTGCAAGTTTTTGAACTGCGTTTTGGGCAGAGTATCTTATGTTTTTGTGATTTTCATCCTGCGGCATATTGGTGATGTGTTGCTCTATTTCCATCTTCATCATTTCAAATTCACCTACCATCTCATCGACAGTTTCAAAAGATAGTTCTTTATTTGAAGAAAGAATATTTTTGAATTTGCTTAATGCATCCATAATATAGGTGTTCATTTGTTCTCCTTGGCTGTATTGATGGAGGCGATCAACATCCTGCGAAGTGAACCACAATCATGTAGGACGGTTTTAGCTGTTTCTTCGGAAATGATGTTTGCCTTTTGTGCAATCTCGATCCAATATTCTGTTTCATAACACTCTTTAAGGGATATTTGCAATTTAGCGATAAAATC
>JAZOMJ010000029.1:0-7790 GCA_045653865.1 Eubacteriales bacterium | reverse complement strand
ACCTACGATGAATTGAGTTATGAGATTATGCATCAAGGCTACAAGCCCCTCAAACTTACCGTTTTGCGTAATGGGGAAAAGGTTGTCTTGGGAAATGTTATTGTTCCCTCGTACGAGAACCAAGGCGCCGTTATGGGTAGTGTGGATTTTTTGATTTACCGCGAACCCGAATTCAATTTTATAACCGTTATGAAGCATACTTGGTTCCGCTCGCTTTCCACCGTAAAAATGGTTTACGATTCACTCTTTGGCTTGTTCTCGGGACGTTATGGCGTCGAGGCTGTTTCGGGTCCCGTAGGCATCACCAAAATTGTCGGGCAGGCGGCACAGTACGGTTTTACAACTGTTCTCAATTTGGTAACTGTCATTTCCATCAACTTGGGTGTTATGAATCTGTTGCCCATTCCCGCACTTGATGGCGGACATATCTTTATTTATCTTATCGAAGTCGTGCGCCGCAAGCCGATGAAACGTGAGCTTGAAGGCATCATCAACTTTGTTGGTCTTGTCTTGATGCTTGCCTTGGCTGTGCTGGTTGCCATAAAGGATATTATCACACTATGAGATATAGCGATATTAGAAGAAAAACACGAAGTATTGCAGTGGGGCAGTGCCGCATAGGTGCACGCGCCCCCATTGCCATTCAATCTATGACAAACACCCCCACAGAGGATGCAGTGCGTACTTTGGAGCAAGTGCGCAAACTGGAACGTGCAGGGTGTGATATTGTGCGCCTTTCCGTACCAACCGAGGAGGCGGCATATACCGTTTGGAAACTCAAAGAAGCCGGCATTCAAATGCCCATCGTAGCCGATATTCATTTTGATTATCGCATTGCATTGCGTTGTGCCGAGCTTGGCTTTGATAAAATTCGCATCAATCCCGGCAACATTGGCGAAGAAGACCGCATCAGAGCGGTTTGTGATGCTTGCCGTGAGCGCCGCATTCCCATTCGTGTGGGGGTCAATGCAGGCTCTCTTGAAAAACATATTCTCAAAAAATACGGCTCTCCCACGCCCGAAGCTTTGGTCGAAAGTGCCCTTTATCACATTGCTTTGCTCGAAAAATTCGGCTTTTACGATACTGTTATTTCCATCAAAGCGTCCACCGTTAAGGATATGATCGATTCCAACCGTCTTTTGGCAAGCAAATGCGACTATCCCTTACACCTCGGTGTTACCGAAGCAGGAGGGGGCGAGCGCGGTTTGCTTAAGAGTACCGCAGGCATTGGGGCACTCCTTTGTGACGGCATTGGAGATACCATTCGCGTTTCCTTAACCGATGACCCCGTAGAAGAAATTGTAGCCGCACGCAAAATTTTGCAGGCACTTGAAATTGAGGGGCAGAGCGGTATGGATATTGTTAGCTGTCCCACTTGTGCACGCACCGAAATCGACCTCATTCCGTTGGCAAAGCGTTTTGAAGCGGCAGCTGCGGCAGAGGGGCTTGATCGCGTACCTGTTAAGGTAGCCCTTATGGGATGCGTTGTCAACGGTCCCGGTGAGGCACGAGAAGCCGATGTGGGGATTGCAGGCGGCAAAGGCGAGGCAGTTCTGTTCCGCCGTGGCGAAACTGTAGAAAAAATCCCCGAAGAACAAATCGTAGAGAGACTTTTGCGCGAAGTACGTGCTATAAAGGAACAAAAATTGTTATGAGTAAAAATCTGCTTGAAATTTTTAACCGATATCATCCCGACGATGCGTCTGCCCAAGTTTTGCTTTCGGCAGACGCCAACGGCATTTCTCTGCGTGCAGACAAAGAACAACGCATCATCGAAGTAACCGCACCTTTTTCTCAGGTTGTTCCTCGCGCGGTTCTTTACCGCATTGAGGAAGAGATTCGTCGGGCGTATGACCTCAACAGCGTCCGCATTTGTCCTGTTTACAATGCGGAACTTTTTGACGTTTCGCAAATTCCCGATCTTTTGATGGAGACCAACCGCTGCGGCATTGTTGCAAAGGGATTTTTCGACCGTTGTGAATACAATCTTTCGGGGAATGTCTTGGATATTGATATTCCGTTTACCAACGCAGGTATCAACCTCATCGAGAGTGCCGACACACCGCGCCTGATGGAAAAGATCATGCGCGATACCTATGGCGTGAATTTGCAAGTCAAGCTTCACACCATCAAGGGTTATGATCCCTTTGATTATAACAATTCGGTGCAAAATCGCATTCAAGAAATGAGTCGTGATGCCGCGCGTGCCGAGGTAGATTATAAACGCGATGCACTGCGCGCCCCCGAAGTGATTGTCTCTGATGATGGGGAAGAAGAAGCAATGCTTCCACGTGCCGCATCCATCTATGGCGAGGTTCCGCTTCCCGAATATGGAGAGGGCACTTGCCGCATTGGCACCTCTGTTTTTGATATCAGCGCGCCCGAATATGTCTATGGCGAGCCTTTTGAAATTCGCCCGTTGCCCATTGGCGCCATCGATAAGCCGCAAAAGAATATCACCATCATTGGTGAGGTTTTTGATCTTGTGCGCGAAGAAAGCCGCGGTGGCGAGCGCTTTGACGTCAGCTTTGCCATTTTTGACGGCAACGCATCCATTGAGCACCGGTCTTATTCGATGGAAATCGAAGATGCTATGGAATTGTGCGAAATGTTGCACAATGGAGATGCGGTTGCTATGCGCGGATACGCAAAGCACGTGACAAGAAAGGGCAAAATTGACCCCGATTTCACATTCTATTTTACCGATATTGCTAAAATTTCCAAGTTCAAGCGCAAGGATACGGCTGAGAAAAAGCGCGTAGAATTGCACTTACATACCACTATGTCCACAATGGACGCACTCATTGCCCCCGATGCCGCAGTCAAAACGGCATTTAAGTGGGGTATGCCTGCCGTTGCCATCACCGACCACGGAAACGTACAAGCTTTCCCCGATGCGATGCTTGCCGTCGAAAAAGCCGCAAAGGGAACCGATTTTAAGGTGATTTACGGTATGGAAGCCTACTTTGTCAACAACACTGCAGGCGCCATCACCGGCAAATATAACCCCGATTTGCACGCAGAATGTGTTGTTTTTGATATTGAAACCACAGGTCTTTCGGTGCAAAACTGCAAAATCACCGAAATCGGTGCCGTCAAAATCAAAAACGGTGAGGTTCTCGGTCGCTTTAACACCTTTGTCGATCCCGAAGTGCCGATTCCTGCCGATATTGTAGAACTGACAGGCATCACCGACGAAATGGTAAAGGGAGCACCCAAATATCCCGAAGCACTCAAGGCGTTCTTTGATTTTGTCGGCAATGATCCAGCAAAGGATGTTCAACCGCTTCTCATTGCGCACAACGCAAACTTTGATATCGGTTTTATCCGTCACTTTGCAAAATTGGCAGGATTGCCCTTTGAAAATCCCTATCTTGACACCTTGGCGCTTTCTCGCTATATCAATCCCGATCTCAACAAGCATACTCTTGACGCCATTGCAAACGCCTATAATTTGGGTGACTTTAACCACCACCGCGCTTGCGATGATGCCGAAATGCTCGCGCATATTTTCTTCCGTATGATTGATATCATGGAAAAATCCGACCTGCGCGACTGGCGTATGCTGCAACAAGAAATGGCAGAAAAGACCGATCCGCTCAAGCTCAAGCCCTATCACCAAATCATTTTGGTCAAAAACAAGGCGGGGTTGAAGAACCTCTATAAGCTCATTTCGATGAGCTATCTCGATTACTATCGCCGTTTCCCGCGTATTCCCAAAACCGTGCTGGAGAAGCACCGTGAGGGACTCATCATCGGTTCTGCTTGCGAGGCCGGCGAACTTTTCCGCGCCATTCTCGAAAACAGACCCGAGAGCGAAATTGAAGAAATCGTCAATTTCTATGATTATCTCGAAATCCAACCCATCTGCAACAACCGCTTCCTCATTGCCGAGGGAACCGTTGCCGATGACGAGGGGCTGCGCAATCTCAACCGTCGTATCGTGGAGCTTGGCGAGCGTTACGGCAAACCCGTTTGCGCTACGTGTGATGCACACTTCCTCAACGAGGAGGACGAGCTTTACCGCAAAATTCTTTTGGCAGGTATGAAATTCAAGGATTTCGACCGCGATGTGGGCATTTATATGCGCACAACCGACGAAATGCTTGCGGAATTTTCCTACCTTGGTGAAGAAAAGGCATACGAGGTGGTTGTTACCAACACCAACCTCATTGCCGATATGATTGAGCGCGTACGTCCCATTCCCGAGGGCAACTATACGCCCGAAATGGAGGGGGCAGAGCAAGAACTGCAAGATATGTGTTGGGAGAGAGCCAAAAGAATGTATGGCGATCCGCTCCCCGAACTCGTTTCCAAGCGTTTGTCGCGTGAACTTGACTCCATTGTTAAGAATGGTTTTTCGGTTCTGTATCTCATTGCGCAACGTCTTGTAAAGTACAGTGAGGATCAAGGCTATCTTGTAGGCTCGCGTGGCTCGGTAGGTTCTTCCTTTGCCGCTACCATGGCAGGTATCTCCGAGGTTAACCCCTTGCCGCCGCACTATTATTGCCCCAATCCCGCGTGTAAACACAACGAGTTCTTCACCGATGGCTCTGTTGGTTCGGGCTTCGACTTGCCCGACAAAATGTGCCCCAAGTGCGGAACCAAATATATGGCTGACGGCCACGATATTATGTTTGAGACCTTCCTTGGCTTCTATGGCGATAAGTCTCCCGATATTGACCTCAACTTCTCGGGTGACGTGCAAGGTCGCGTACATAAATACACCGAAGAGCTCTTTGGTGAAGGACACGTCTTCCGTGCGGGAACGCTCGGCACTCTTGCCGATAAAACCGCGTACGGATACGTTGCAAAGTTCGTTGAAGAAAAGGGTATCAGCTTACCGAGAGCCGAAATGAACCGTTTGGTGCAAAACTGCGTAGGTGTTAAGCGCACCACGGGTCAGCACCCAGGTGGCATCATCGTAGTACCCTCGCAGTATGACGTTTATGACTTTACCCCCGTTCAGCATCCGGCAGATGACCCGAACTCGGATATTATCACAACGCACTTTGCGTTCTCTTATTTGCACGATACCATTCTCAAGCTCGACGAGCTTGGACACGATATTCCTACCAAGTATAAGTATCTCGAACGCTTTACCGACACCTCGGTTCTCGACGTTCCTATGAACGACCGTTCAGCTTATGAACTCTTTGAGTCCACAAAGCCCCTTGGCATTGAGCCCAAGGATATTGAGGGATGCACCATTGGTACCTACGGACTTCCCGAATTGGGAACTCCGTTTATTCAACAAGTTCTTATTGATGCAAAACCGCGTAACTTTGCCGACCTTTTGCAGATTTCGGGACTCACCCACGGTACCAACGTGTGGCTTGGCAACGCACAAGACCTCATTAAGGATGGCACCTGCGATATTTCTCGCGTTATCGGTACCCGTGACGGTATTATGCTTGATATGATTCGTTACGGACTCGAAAATGCAACCGCATTCAAAATTATGGAGGCGGTTCGTAAGGGCAAGGGACTCACCCCCGAGTGGGAAGCCGATATGCGTGCCCACAACGTTCCCGAGTGGTATATCACCTCTTGTAAAAAGATTAAGTATCTTTTCCCCAAGGCGCACGCAGCGGCATATGTTATGTCGGCAATTCGTCTTGCGTGGTATAAGGTGCATCAGCCCGTAGCGTTCTATTGCACCATGTTCACGGTTGCCCCCAACGGTTTTGATGCCCAAGTGGTTATCAAGGGCAAAGCGAACGTAGTGGCGCATATGCGCGATATTCAAAAGCGTGGCAAAGAGGCTTCGCAAAAGGAGCAGAGCAGCGTACCCGTACTCCAACTCATTGTGGAAGCAATGGCGCGCGGCATCAAATTCTTGCCCGTAGATTTGCAAAAGTCGCACTCGTTCATCTTCCAACCCGAAAACGGAGGCATCCGCATGCCGTTCTCGTCTCTCCCGGGACTTGGAGAAAACGCGGCGCAGAACATCATCAAAGCCCGTGAGGAAGAGCCCTTCTTCTCGGTTGAGGATTTGCAAATCCGTGCAAAAATCTCCAAAACCGTCATCGAAATGCTCCGCGCCAACGGTGTTCTCGATAACATCAGCGAAACCGACCAAATGACGATGACATTCTAACACAAACAAAGGACTGACTCAATTCGAGTCAGTCCCTATTTTTATCCTATTGTCCCAAGTTTGCCAATGGCATCCTCGGCGCAAAGAACGGTGCCGTGTTCTGCAAGGTAGAGCCGCAGTTGAGAGGCGTTCTCTATTGTGCCGTATTCCACAACAAAATAGAGTTCTTCGGGGGTGGCAAAGGGGGAGGCGGCAAAGGTGTTCAAAAACAGATAGTATTGCCCGCCATCGTCTCGCCAAGCACTGCTTGCATTTATGTAATCCATTGGTAAAAGCCTGCGGCAAACCGAAAGCAACTCGTCAAGCCCATCAAAACGGTAGGCAAACGAGCGCGAGAAGCTACCGCGCGTGCGAGGTGCCGGTTGCATCTCTTGGGCAGGGGTCAGCGCGCAGCTGCCTTTTTCTTTATCGCCCGAAAGATTGCTGATGAACATCTCGCACCCACCCTCACGAGAGGGGAAGTACTGCACCGATATGCGGTGGTCATCAGCCTCAAATCCGCTCTGACGCTTAACTTCATCAAGAAGCAAACGAAACGAGCGGTGCATTTTTTCACTGTCATCATAAAAATTGTCGGTTGAGAGTTCAAATTGACGCATATCCATAGGAGTTAACATAATTTTGAGCTTGCTGTTGCTGATGCGAATCAGTTCCATACAAAAATCACTCCTTTCTCTAAAACCTTTTTCGTTACTATCATTATAATCCCAAAAGTGCAAAAAGGGAACCCCTAAAAATATGGTAATTTGTTGACAGACGCCCCCGAATGTGATAAAATATATAAAAAGGAAAGAAAGGGGAGAGAAAATGCTACCGATTGTCAATGTAAAAACCATGCAAGAGAGCGATAGAGTCACCATTTTGGGCGGTGTGCCGTCACGGGAACTGATGTTGCGTGCCGCTGCAGGGATTTTCAACAGTTACGCTTGGTCGGGCAGAACGCTAATCGTGTGTGGAACAGGCAACAACGCAGGCGACGGTTATGCACTTGCTACTCTGATGCACCAAGCGGGACTTGCGTGTGACCTGCTTCTCTTAGCCAATCGCTTCTCTGAGGATGGACAATTCTATTTTGAATGTTGCAAAGAAAAGGGAATATCCAACACCTTTTGGAGCGGTTTATTTGATTTTTCTCCCTATGCACAAATTGTCGATTGCATTTTTGGCATTGGTTTTTACGGTACACTTAACCCCGATGCCGCATCGCTAATTGAAGCCATCAATCACAGTGACAAACCCGTCATAAGTGCCGATATCAACAGCGGTCTTGGTGGCGACAACGGCATAGGCACTCCTTGCATTTCATCTCGTCTCACCGTTGCTATTCAATCCTATAAGCCGGGGCACTTTTTGGCACAAGCCAAAGATGTCATCCAAGAGCTTGCCTGCATCGATATCGGCATTCAAACACCCCAAGCAGATACTTTTCTGATAGAAGAGAGCGATATTGCCGACCTCTTTGCGCCGCGCAAGAATGCTTCCCATAAAGGGAACTATGGCTACGTTGCTGTAATGGGCGGTTCACCCGAATATGCAGGTGCGTGCAAGCTTGCCAATATGAGCGCCGCCGCTCTGCGAGCGGGATGCGGAGTTGTAACACTTGCAGTCCCAGAATCCATTGCGCAATCTGTTTCCCCGTATTTGCTCGAAAGCACGCTTTTACCCATTCCGGCAAACGAGGATGGCAAAA
>JAZOMJ010000028.1:0-16394 GCA_045653865.1 Eubacteriales bacterium | reverse complement strand
CCTGTGATTGTAAGAATTGCGTTGAACATCAGCTGCGGCTTCATGCTGGGCAATGTAATAAACCAAAGTTCTTGCCAACGGTTTCTAATACCGTCAACCGCACCTGCTTCGTAAAGGGAGCGGTCAACACCTTGCAAACCTGCAATGATGGAAAGAAAGCCGGTACCAAGGGACATCCACAAGGAAACCGCAATACACAAGGGCATGATGTAGTCAGCATCTTTAAACCATGCAATAGGGTCTTGAATAATACCAATCTCAATCAAGGTTGCGTTAACCCAACCGTAAGTATCGGCATCAAACAAAGTACCCCAAATGGTGTAAATACCACCGGAAATAGAGGGTGCATAGAAAATCAGAGTGATAACCGCACGAATACGAGGGGGAAGCTCATTGATGAACCACGCAACCAGGAAAGACATAATGTAGGACGTAGGGCCTACGATTGTCGCAAAGATCAAGGTGTTCTTGCAGGCGATAATAAAGATATCGTCTGCAAAGAACAGGTTTACATAGTTTTCAATCCATACAAAGTTGGGCCATTGGAGCATGTTGAAGTCCGTAAAACCAACGATGAAGGAAAGAACAACAGGACACAAGGTAAAGAGTGCGAAGATAACTACATAAGGAAGGATCATAACATAAGCAATCCAGTTGCGCTTCATTTCTCTTTTGGTATATTCCCAATAAGAAATGTCTTTTCGCGCAACGGCTTTATATTCAGCTTGTTTTGCCATTTTCATTTATCCTCCTTATTCGAATGTACGTGCAGAAGCTTTGTAGGAAATGTAAGCATCTGCGGCATCTTGAAGAGCAACAGAAATGAAGTAGATGAGTTCGAGCTTATCCAAATCTTCAATATCATATCCACCGCTCTGGTCTCTTGCTACGGGCAAGGTTTGCTTTGCAACATTTACATAGTAGGAAGGCTTGGTTTCTTTTACTCCGCTAACCTTGGTAATGGTCTTTGTGCCACCATCATACTCGGAAAGAAGAATTTCCATAAACCATTCGGAAGCCTTTTGCAAACTTTCAATGTTTTGGTTTGCAATACCGTAAAGTGCCTCTTCGTATGCTCTTTCGTAATTGTCATTTACAAGACCGTATTTATCGCGAAGAATTTCGAGAGCACCGTTCTCGTTAGTGGCTTCGTTAAAGAGCTGATTGGATCTCTTTTCTGCAAGAGTTGTACCCAGCTCAAGAGTTTCAAGGTTAAACTCTTCACGCTTACGGGTAATTTCAGCGTTGATTGTATTAACGTAACGCAAAACCTCAGCAATGGGGTCCTTATCGTCGTTGTAAGCTGCCAAGAATGCGAAAGAAGTGTGACGGCCTACATAGTAGAAGCCGGGGTAATTTTCGATAGCCAAGAGGTTATCAAATTGCTTTTCTACCTCTACCAATTCGTCATAGGTCCAAGGCATGCTCTTGAGTGCTTCTCTGTTTGCGGTTGCGTGCTTTGCAGATTCACCCATAATAGCAACCATTTCGTTTGCATAAGTGGTTTGTGCTTCAGCACCGGTGTACCACTTCATATACTCCCAAGCGTCCTCGATGTGCTTTGCACCGCTAACCATAACCAATGCGGAAGAAGCAGACAGTGTATGGTTATCGATTTCGTTTGTTTCTGCATCGATCAGCGTACCGGGAACGGGAACGAATGTCCAACAACCGTCAAGCTCGGTAGCAAATACCTTGAGCTGGTTGTAAAGACCGGTATAACCGGAAATCAGAATGGGCATTTCACCGGTTCTGAAACGGTTAGCACCACTATAGTCATAGGGGAAAGAGTATTGTGTAAACATATTACACATCTTGTTGAAAGCAGAGAGAGCGATTTCGGAGTCGAGGTTAATTCTCATACCGCCATCTGCCCAAATGCTACCGCCGCCTTGATAAAGGAAAGGCATATAGTCAGCACCAACACCGATTTCCATGTTGTGGGATTGGAGCTTGGATTGTGCTACATAAAGGTCATCCCAAGTTTTGGGAATTTCAATTTCAATTTCATTCAGAATGTCCAAACGCAGGAACATCATAGAGAAGGACTGCGACTCGGGCAAACCATAGTAGTGCATATCGTTATCGGCATCGGGAACACGGAATACGGTGAGAGCCGCCTCGTTGAAGTTGGAGAGAACTGCTTGGAATTTTTGAGCAGCTTCTTCGGGTGTATCCCCCTCTTCTTTTTCCATGTTTTCGAGCTCCATAATAGCGCCACGAATTGCGTAGTTGATAACCGTATCGTCACCAAGTCCGTGGTAAACGTCAGGGCCCATACCTGCCAAAATGGAAGGCAACAACGTACCACCGTTAACCAGCTTAAGGTTTACAGCTGTTCCGGTTTGTTGTGTAAAGCCGTTAACGGTCATGTTACGAACAACGTTCGCTTGGTCACGACCGGAGGGGAGCCATACAACAACGATCTCGGGGTTAGCATCGTAGTTTTCGGATGTACCCATACTGTTATAGTCGCGGAAGAAGGTCCAGAAGAAGCTCTTAATTTCGTGTGCAAATGCTTGCAGGAAGTTAGGAGTTGCTTGAGGAGCTTCTGCAGTTGCAGGCTGAATCATAAGGTAGTCAATTTGCAACGGTTGGGTCTTAACGTCACCCAGGAAGGTACCGATACCACCGGAGTAAGCCTTGAAGTTGCTAAGACCGGAAGCAATGCCTTCACCACCGCGAACAACCATTTTACCAATCAAGTCAACAAGTTTATCGCAAGTACCGGTGTAAGTAGAGGATACACCTGCACCCTCGCGCAGGAAGTCAGACAGATTTTGGATAGATTCCTTTTCTGCAAACAGAACGTCCAACGTGTCGGGGAGCATACGATAGAAGTTGTAATCACGATAAGCGTCAGGTGTAGGACCTGTATATTGAACGATGCTCAAATAAGCGTCGTTCAAAGCATTCAGAATGCGCTCAATTTCGCGAATAGTAGCACTCATTGTGCCAAATGTAACTTTGAGATTGATTGTGTAGACGACACCCTCTTTAAAGTAGAGTTGGTAGCTTTGATCGTCCAAATTACCGGTGGAGGTCAGCTTGGTAACCTGCCAATCGGCACTATAGTCATAACGGAGACCGGATGCCTCGGAGAAAGGCAAACCGTTGTAGTAACCTGCGGTATTGTTGTGGTCACTTACGTAAGCTTCTACATCGTTACCGTAGTTGGTGGTAATCGTCAGCGCACGGCTGGTGAACATACCATCCAAGTAACTTTGCTTAAATCTTGTGTAGATATCGTACCATCCGGAAGAATCTACCGAGAAGCTGTATTCTACCCACTGACCGGGGGTAGCCCACTTTTCACCACCAATGGTGTTGAGAAGTTGAACGCTGGGGTCAACGGGAGAGGTGAGAGCAGATGCACGGTCCTCAACGGGATATACAACGTTGGAGGAAGTTTTGATGGGGCTTTCAGCCTCAATCTTGATAATGCTTGTACCTTGTGCATCGCTGATGCCCATATCCTTGAGAGCCTTGCGATATGCCTCGTAGGAATATGTTGCCTCGTAGGGCAGGAGCGTGAGTTGAGAAAGCGCCATAGGCTCGTTAACACTCTCAAATGTAATGTCAACCATGCCTGTTTCGCTGTTGGGTTCCAAAACGAAACCAAAATACTCACTATCGTATGTTTCAACAACTTGACCTTCAGCGTTTACTTGGTCGTACGAGTGTGTATAACCGTCGCCATCGCTAATAACGTAGCGTCTCCATTCGGGAGCTTGCAACTGTGTGGGACGAATCTCATTATTGTTGAAGTCCAATGTGAAGAAACGCAGACCGTACGCTTCGATGAAGCTGCTTAAAGCAGGGGTAAGATATGCGGGGTTATCGAAGGTGATATAGGAACCATCTGCCGAAACCTTGTAGGTGAGTGCATCAGACTCGGTAGCGCCGATGTTTTCTACGTAGCCCGCTTCTTTAGCAGCCTTCTTGATGTCCTCAAGGTTATCTTTCTTTGTCAGCACATACTTTGCAGTCAAAATGCTTTGACTGTTTTCATCCGCAGTGGAACTGCCTTGTGCAAAAGAACCCCAAACCTTGGAGAAAGAAAGAACGTATGCCTCGGAGAACACAGGCTTGCCGTTGATGTAAAATTCACGTTCGATGGGTGTGGATCTTGCTACGATGGGGTAGTAATCCAAACCGATGCTGAACAATGTTTTACCGGTAACACCTTGGCTCGCGAGATCGAGAGACCATGTAATGGAACCTCTACCGGGAGTGTAGATCGACTTGACATCATCGTAATCGGTGGTGATGTAAGCAATTGAATCCTCATAGAGGGGAGTTCCATCGGTATCCTTTTCCGCTTGCGCTGCTTCCAAAGAGGTATAGGTGATCACCAAACGGAGACGTCCATCCTCCATAGTTTGCAACGTGGTCTCTTTACCGTCTACCGGTGCAAGGGTGGCAAGATATTCGCCCGCCTTAACGTCATCGGCAAAATAGGTGTCGGTAAGAACAACCATCTTCCACTCGCCGTTTACGCAAGTGATGGTGATGTTGCCGTGTGTGTACTTCCAATTGTCGGTTAAATCGAAACCGAGTTCCTTGGATGCCTTTGCGGCGTGCGAGTAGTACAAGGATTGATAGTCGGCGTAGGAAATCAAATCCAACGTATCCTTGTAGTCGCTAATGGTTTTGTCGGTCAGGTTGTCGTGCTTAACAGTCTTCTCCTGTGCACTAACAACGATTCCGGCGCTGCTCACAAGACACATCAGTGCCAAAGCCAAGCAAAGCAGTCTTGTGAAAATTTTGTTTTTCATGCGCGTTTCCTCGTGCAAGAATTAACAACTTTTTTGCCCGTTGATTGTGTTCGTTTGCTCCGTCCGGGTGCTCGCAAATCACCTTCGCGGTCGGGTTCCGCTACCCGCACGCGCACGTACAGAGGGCGGCTCCGCAAAATGCGCTTGTGGCATCGGGTCAAACAAAACTCCACCAATCGGGCGATTTTGGGCAGAGTTTTCCCAATATATATATAATATAATAACACAACACCTCGCGGATGTCAAGAAAAACTATTTCAAAAAAATTCTCCCTCGTGCCCCAACACCAACCAAAATTCACGCGTCAGACAAAGCGTCTTTTCAAAAAGTTTACAAATGGAAAATCGTTTTTTGACAGAAATACGGCTATTTTTGACATTTGTAAACACAATTTACCCATTTTGCGACTTAAAAACACCATAATAGGCTGTTTTTGTGCATGTTTTTGTCTATTTTGACGCAATAAAAAACGAATATTTTGAAATGGTAAATTTTATTTACCTATTTTGAAGGATTCAAAAAAATATGTGCAAAAAGAAAATTTTAAATATTTTTGTTGATTTTGCACAATTTTCGATTCTTATTTTCTACACATACGATGGTAGCAAGTTGGCTTAAAAACTTTCTTTTTGTGTCTGATTTTCAATCTTCTTTCCCTAAAATCAAATATTGCGACAAAAAACAACAAAAGAGCGCCCCAAAAGGAGCGCCCTTGCAAGTGTTATTTACTTCAAAAATCCGTTGACGATGTGCTCTTCGGCCTCCGCCTCGGTAAGTCCCAAGGTCATCAGCTTGATGAGCTGCTCGCCTGCTATTTTGCCGATTGCCGCCTCGTGAATGAGCGATGCATCCACGTGGTTTGCCTCGATTTGGGGCAGCGCAATCACCTGCGCACCTCCCATAATGATGGCATCGCACTCGGTGTGACCCGAGCAACGGTTGTTACCGTTTACGTGAGACAAAAAGCTTTGACGGCTCTTATCCTTTGCAACCGAACGGGAGATTACGTGCGTAGCACTTCCCTCTCCGTTAAGGTCGACCGTAAAATTGGTCTCTGCAAATTGCGTACCGTGGGTCATAATCTTCTCACGTACAATCAAAGTTGCGCCCTCTTCCAAGGTTGCAGTGGTATCGCGACGGGTGGAATCAACGCCCTTAATTTGCGCGGTTTCCATCTCCATGTAGCTGTTTTTGCCAAGAACGGCAACGGTTGTGGGGTTCATCACGTTCTTGCCCGTGCCATCACCCTGACCGTAGTGCTTTTCTACGTATTTTACGCGTGCATTTTCTTCTAAATAGAAAGCGTGAATGCCGCTGTGCTCGCTTGATTCACTGCCGCTGTTGTGAATGCCGCAACCTGCAACAATGGTAACGTCGCAGTCGGCACCGATGTGGAAATCGTTGTAGACAAGCTCTTTCAAGCCCGATTGTGCAAGCAAAACGGGGATGTGTAAGCTTTCATTTTTTGTGCCGGGTTTTACGTAAATATCGATACCCGATTTGTCGGTTTTTGCAACAATGCTGATGTTTTCGGAGTCATTTTTGCCATAGAGACTGCCGTTGATGCGCAAAGAATATGCGCCCTGCGGAACGTCGTGCAGATCTGCTACTTGTTCGAGCAGCTTTTTTTGAATAGCGTCCATCATTATTTGCGCACCTCCTCAAAAAAGCGGCATGCCACTTGAGCATTGAGAAGCTCGGGCAAAATCTCGTTTTTGGTACCGTAAGCGGCTACACGTCCATCAGCAATCACGATGATTTTATCGGCAATGTCAAGGATGCGTTCTTGGTGCGAGATAATGACGATGGTGCCCTTGGTTTTTTCGTACATGTTGCGAAAAACTTGAATCAAGTTGTTAAAGCTCCACAGGTCGATGCCCGCTTCGGGTTCATCGAAAACAGAGAGCTTTGTGCCGCGTGCATTGATCATTGCAATCTCAATTCTCTTGAGCTCACCGCCCGAAAGAGAACCGTCAACCTCGCGGTTTACGTAGTCCTTTGCGCAAAGACCAACCTCGGAGAGATAGGAGCACGCTTCAGCAACCGAAATGTTCTTGCCCGATGCGATGGAAATGAGCTCCTTAACGGTGATTCCCTTAAAGCGCACGGGTTGTTGGAAGGCAAAGCTAACACCCGCTTTGGCGCGCTCGGTAATGGAGAGGTCGGTAATATCCACCCCATCCAAAAAGATGCGTCCCGACGTGGGCGTGTAGATGCCCGCGATCAGCTTTGCCATGGTGGATTTTCCGCTTCCGTTAGGACCGGTTACCGCCACAAAGCGATCGTCGATTTTTAAGCTTACGTCGCGCAGGATGACCTTGCCCTCTGGCGTTTCGTAAGAGACATTTTTGAATTCTAACATTTATATTTCCTTTTTCCTTTTTCTGTTTAGATAACCGTTTTTCGATTATCATATTATTTTATCTTTTTTTAGACAAAAATGCAATATATAGATGAAATTTCGAATGTTAACTTTTTATGAACATTTTAGGAAAATCGGGATTTTCGTGGTATAATTGGGTAAAATTAGTCATTTTTGCGGCTTTTTAGACTTTGTTTTAAAACGAGAATTAAAATTGTTCTAAATTTTAGCTTTCCAAAGATCGCAAAGAGATCTCTCCGGTGTGGAGTCGAATCAGCTCATTTTGCTCGTTGCGAACAAGCAAAGCGCCGTCCTCATCGATGGCTTCTGCGGTTCCCGTGTAGGTGTTTTGGGCATCGATCCAAGCCACGCGACGGCCAAGAACCATCGAATGTTCACGGTAATCGGATAGCCAATTGCGATCTCTCGGGTCGCGCAAATTTTGGGCGATTTCTTTGTAGATTTCGGCAATGAGAGTTGGGATATCGATTGCGGCTTCGAGCGACCCCGCAATGCCCTGCAGCTCGGTGGGAAAATCGGTAGTATCCAAATTGATGCCGACGCCCACAATCACGTGGGAACGCTCCCCAACGCTTGTTGCTTCGGTGAGAATGCCGCAAACTTTTTTGCCTTTGTAGTAAAGGTCATTGACCCATTTGATTTGGGTCTGCACACCCGCCACCTTGCGAATGGCACGCATAACGGCAACCGATGCCGCAGAGGTGATGGCAACCGCATCGCAAAGAGGTGTGCCCAGCGTGTGCAGAATGCTGAAATAAGCGCCCGTTTGTGCTGGGGAATAAAAGCTGCGCCCCATGCGACCGCGCCCTGCCGTTTGCGATTCTGCCACGAGGAGTGCGTCTCCCACAAAGCCATCCAAAACCATTCGTTTGGCTTCGGTGTTGGTGGAGTCAATTTCATCAAACACACGCACCAAAACACCATCAAACGGTGCTCCAAGTGCATCTATGAGTGCGTTTTTGCACACACGTGGTGCGTTTTCTTGCATTTTTTGCATTTTTCAATTCCCCTTTCTTGTAAAATTTATAACGATATAAAGGATGTTTTTTATGGATATTTCAGTTTTGTATGAGGACTCGCATATCATTGTTGTTCTAAAGCCTCCGGCTCTTGTTTGCGAGTCGACTACACGGAAAGACGGTCTTGCCGACATTCTCGCAGAGATGACAGGCGGATATATTGGCACCGTTCATCGCCTTGACCGCGGTGTTGGCGGTGTGATGGTATATGCCAAAACGCCTGCGGCGGCGGCAAAGCTTTCGACAGCGGTTCAGGCACGGGAATTGACCAAAGTATATCTTGCGGTTGTGCACGGAACGATGCTTCCCGCAAGCAGTGAGATGCGCGACTTGCTCTTTCACGACAGACGCCAAAACAAAACCTTTGTGGTAGAGCGTCAACGCGCAGGCGTGAAAGAAGCCCTTTTGGAGTATGACACCGTAGAAGAATTAACAACCGCACGCGGCGAGGCGTGTTCCCTTGTGCACGTATTGTTGCACACGGGCAGAACACACCAAATTCGCGTACAGTTCGCCTCGAGAGGCCACACCTTATTGGGAGACGGCAAATACGGAGCGCGC
Source organism: Eubacteriales bacterium (assembly GCA_045653865.1). Lineage (GTDB taxonomy): Bacteria > Bacillota > Clostridia > Oscillospirales > CAG-272 > UMGS1865. The sequence continues at coordinate 7,653 of JAZOMJ010000028.1, read as the reverse complement.
GGAGATAACAGACCGATTGCGCTTTTTGCCAAACGTCTTACGTTTTTGCACCCCGTAACGCAAAAAAAGATGGAATTTGAAGCAGAATGGGAATCTCTTGGTGAGATCCTGATGCAAAAGTGATTTTTGGGTTGCTAAAAATACCATTCATTAAAGTAGCAAAATTGTACCAACAGAAAGCCTCCCCTGTGCAAGGGGAGGTGGCATTTTCGTAAGAAAATGACGGAAGGGTTGTTTCTTTGTTTTACATTCGGTTAGAGGCAACCCTTCAGTCAGTCTATCGACTGACAGCTCCCCTTGCACAGGGGAGCCTTTCTTTTTATGCGCTTATCCGTTGAAGATTTGCGCACAAAATTTGTCAGTGCCTATAGTGGATTAAGACTGTAGCGCTTCTGTCAGCGCTTTTTCAAGCGCCTCCAAAACATCCGCCTTCATCGGAGGTGTATCCTCCAGGGAGAACGGAATGCCGAGTGTGCGGTACTTTTCAAGGCATAGATTCTTATATGGCAACAATTCCACTTTTTTGATGCACGTATAGCCCTTTATCAGCTCCGCCAAGCGCAAAATGTCCTTTTCGGTATCGTTGATACCCGGCACCACTACGTGGCGAATCCAAGTGTCTTTTTGCCTCTCTTCCAAACGGTCGAGAAAAGCCATCGTTGCCGCCAAACTGCCACCCGTATGGCGCTTGTAGTCCTCCTCGGTGGTCATTTTGATGTCCAAAAGAAACATATCCGCAACCCCGAGGAGCTCTTCTGCCGCAGGGCTCCGGGGCGTGCCACAGGTATCTATGGCAACGTGCAACCCCTTTTGCTTGAGGATTTTTGCCACCTCGGTGACAAATTCGGCTTGCAACAAAGGCTCTCCACCCGAAAAGGTAACACCGCCTTTTTTGATGAAAGAATAAAAGCGAAAAAGCCGTTCGGCAAGCTCTGTGGAATCGGTGAGTTGTTCTTCGCGGCACTCCCACGTGTCGGGATTATGGCAGTATATGCACCGCAAGGGGCACCCTGACAGAAAGACGACCGAGCGCACGCCCGGTCCGTCTACTGTGCCAAGGGATTGTAAGCTATGTACGTACCCTCTCATGGTTACATCGTTTCGTGGAAGGTGCGGCTGATAACCTCTTTTTGTTGCTCGAGGGAGAGCTTGTGGAAGTTGACCGCATAGCCCGACACGCGGATGGTGAGATTGGGATAAAGCTCGGGATTTTGCATAGCATCTATGAGTTTTTGGCGGTTGAGAACGTTGACGTTGATGTGGTGTGCATTGCGGTCGAAGTATCCGCCAAGGATATCTACAAGATTGTTGATGCGATCCTCCTGCGTTTTGCCAAGTGCTTCGGGCACAATGGAGAAGGTATTGGAAATACCGTCGCGACAAGAATCATAGGAGAGTTTTGCAACCGACGAAAGGGATGCCAAAGCACCGCAACACTCGCGGTTATGCATCGGGTTTGCACCCGGAGCAAAAGGCTCGCCTGCGCGACGCCCATCGGGAGTAGCACCCGTCTTTTTGCCATACACAACGTTGCTTGTGATGGTGAGTACCGAAAGCGTGTGAATGGCGTTGCGATAGGTAGGCGTTTGGCGCAAAGCCGTGATGAATTTATCCAACAATTCTCTTGCAATGGAATCCACACGGTCGTCATCGTTGCCGAATTTTGGGAAATCACCCTCCACCGCAAAATCGTTTACGAGTCCGCGCTCGTCGCGAATAGGCTTTACCTTTGCAAACTTGATTGCAGAAAGGCTATCGGCAATGACCGAAAGACCTGCCGCACCGAATGCCATAAGACGTTCTACCTCGGTATCGTGCAGGGCAAGCTGCGTTTTTTCGTAAGCATATTTATCATGCATATAGTGAATGACGTTCATGGTGTTGACGTATTCGCCTGCCAACCAATTCATATAGAAATCAAGACGTTGGCGAACCTTGTCAAAGTCCAAAATTTCGTCATCCATAACCGGCATTTCGGGGCCGATTTGCATATCGTATTTTTCTTCACGTCCGCCGTTGATGGCAAGCAAAAGGATTTTGGGCAGGTTGCAACGCGCTCCGAAGAACTGCATTTGCTTGCCCACCTTCATAGCGCTTACACAGCACGCAATGGCATAGTCATCGCCAAAACGGGGGCGCATGAGGTCATCGTTTTCGTACTGAATGGAGTCGGTATCGATAGAAACGCGTGCGCAGTATTGCTTAAAGGGCTCGGGGAGCTTGTTCGACCACAAAACGGTCAGGTTGGGCTCGGGAGCCGAGCCAAGATTGTAGAGCGTGTGCAAAAAGCGGTATGCATTCTTGGTAACAAGAGGTCTGCCATCCTCCCCAACACCGCCTACTGCTTCGGTGATCCACATCGGGTCTCCGCCAAAAAGCTCGTTGTATTCGGGTGTGCGCAAATGGCGGATCATACGCAGTTTCATAACAAATTGGTCAATCAGCTCCTGTGCGCCCTCTTCTGTCAAAACGCCCTCTTGAATATCTCTTTCGAGGTAAATATCCAAGAACGTGCCCACACGTCCGAGCGACATTGCCGCGCCGTTTTGCTCCTTGTTTGCGGCAAGGTATGCAAAATAGACCCATTGCACCGCCTCGCGTGCATTGGTTGCAGGTTGGGAGATGTCGCAGCCGTAAAGCGCCGCCATCTCTTTCATTTTGCCTAAAAAGTCAATTTGCTTGAAGAGCTCTTCGGATTGACGAATGGTCTCCTCATTCATGCACTTTTTGCCAAGCTCTTGTTTATCTTTTTTCTTTTGTTCCATCAAAAAGTCGATGCCGTAAAGCGCTACGCGACGGTAGTCGCCAATGATGCGGCCGCGACCGTACGCATCGGGAAGCCCCGTGAGAAGGCCGGTTTTGCGCATCGCACGCATGGTATCGGTATAAACACGGAACACGCCATCGTTGTGCGTTGTGCGATAATGGAATGCGTTTTCGATGTTATCGGAAAGCTTTTTGCCGTATGCCTCGCAGGCACCGCGTGCCATACGAATGCCGCCAAAGGGGTTGACACCGCGCACCAAGGGAGCGCCGGTTTGCAAGCCTACAATCAATTCATCCTCACAATCGAGATAAGCGGCAGGATACGCGGTAAGCGACGTAACTGTTTCGACGTCGATATCTACAACACCGCCATTTTCGCGTTCTTCTTTGAGTTTTGCCTCTAATTTTGCCATCAAACGCTTGGTGCGCTCGGTGGGAGGTGCCAAAAAGGAAGCATCGCCCTCGTAGGGGGTGTAATTCTTTTGAATAAAGTCTCTTACGTCAATACGTTCGCACCAATCACCAAGATTAAATCCTACCCATGCTTTTGCCAAATTTGCCATTGTTTATACCTCTCTTTCTCGCTGTATCGGGTTCCGCGGACAACAAAAGGACAGTTTTGTTGCGTGCAAAACTGCCCAGACGGTCGGCATACAAAGTCCCCGGCTCCACGTGGGTTCCCCCACTTTTTCCGTCAGTCACACGGGAACGTAATTCTCTGCCTTATATTATAGCATTTCATCCTCTTTTTGTCAATGAATTTTGTCGAAAAAACATTGTTATTTTTTGCACAAATTCATTTATTGAACACAATATATTGTGTTTGTGAATAAATTATGAAACAAGATGTATTATCTTTCGAATATCCAATCAAAATCAGATTTCCTGCTCCATAACTACCTTGAGTGGCTTCATACCGAGTTTTTCGTAGAAGCGCATAGCCCCCTCATTGAGGCACCAAACGTTGAGGGTGACGGCAACACAGCCTGCCCTTTTGGATTCCTCTAAAACGTGCTCATAGAGCGCCGATCCGATGTGCTGACCTCGCAGGGTGGCATCTACGCAAAGATCGTCGATGTAAACGGTTTTTCGGTCGCACAGAGAGGCGTTGTTCTTGACCTCTTGGTAGATGCAAAACGCATAACCGAGCACAGTTTCGGCATCATCTGTTGCGACAAAAATAGGAGCGTTGTCATCGGCAATGATGGCACGCAATTCGTCATCGTTGTATTTTTTGTTGCCCAAGCGAAAGATATCGGGACGCCCCTCGGCGTGAATGCGGTGCACTTGATAAAGAAGCGCATTGATACCCGCAATGTCACGCTCCTTGGCTTTTCTTATGTTCATTATTTTCACCTCTAAAAGCAATGCTTTATTCAGCCTCCCCTGTGCAAGGGGAGGTGGCATTTTCGTAAGAAAATGACGGAAGGGTTGTCTCTATTTTTTATAAACAGCAGGTTAGAATCAACCCTTCAGTCAGTCTGTCGACTGACAGCTCCCCTTGCACAGGGGAGCCTTTCTGTTGTTTCACTTTCCGTTGAAAGTAAATTCAATTAGCTTTTCTTATCCAAAAACCTCTGCCGCGGCGACGATGCGCAAAATGTCCTCGTCTACGCGGTCGCGACCGTAGGCGTCGAAAAAGCGGTTGCGATAGGCATCGGTGTGCAAATTGAAGCCGAGCGTCCACGCACCCCAAAAGAGGTCTATGTGACGGTCTCCCACACCGCTGTTGCCAACGTCAATAAAGCCGCTGAAGTTCCAACCGTCAAACATGACGTTAGGCAGGCAGTAGTCACCGTGAAGCAAAGTATCGCTCTTCAACAGATGGCTTCCCTCTTGCAAAACAGCCCACGCTTCCTCGGGTGAGGCATAACCAAAGCTATCGGGAAAATGCGAGCTATCATAGTTGCCCGTGCGATGGTTTTCGGTGGCACGTGCAAGATATTCGGCGGTGTAGTCGGCAACGGGACAACCCTCGGTGGCGCATTCGTGAAGCATGCGCAAACGCTCCGCCAAGACGTCGCAAAGACGTTCGGGCTGACTTAAGTACCGCTCGTGCGTGAGATCTTCTCCACGTACGGCGGCGGTGAGGAACCAATCCTTGCCATCCTCGCAAAAATAATCGAGTACCTCGGCTCCCATACCGCGAGAGTAGAAAAAGCGTGTCATTTCCGCCTCGCGCAAAAGCGTTCCTTGAGCGGCAGATTTGAGATAGATGCCGCCATTTCTTTCAATAAACAGAACACGTGCCTCAGGCGAGCAGCTGCTATCCCACACAGGTGCACCCATCAGGATGGGTGACAGACGCTCGGGAATATCATTTGGAATGGTTGTCAGTAATGTTTTTTTCATAACGTATCATTAAATATCGGTTGCACGGTGCGGAATCAGCTCGCACGTGCCATCCAGAGTGGTGATAGAAATATGGTCGGCTTCCTCGCACACGTCGGCACCGACGATTTCCAACGAATACGGTGTACCTTTATAAAGGTAGCAAATGGTGTTGCCCTCTACCGCCAAGCACTTGGCACGGCTCGCCCAAAAGCGAAGTGTGGGCGCGCTGACGCGGATGCGATCGGGCAAGAAGATAACCTTGCAATCTTTCCAAGTAACCGCCAAGGAATCCTCTCCGCATTTTTCAGCGGTAAAGGATGTTGCATCGGCATCGATTTGAATGCCGCTTTTGTAGTTTTCGCCATCGTTCCAAAAAAGGGCGTCTACAAGCGGCAAATTTTCATACACCGCATCAAACGTGGTGCATTTTTGGGTTAGATAGTGTTCGGGCACGCGCTCATCGAACAGATGCCACGAGCGAATAAAGGTGCTGTTTTGAAAACGGAAAAGATTTGCCGAAAAGCTTTGGCAATCGTACCAAACCGATTGCGCATCGCTGCCCGTATCCCAGTTATCAAGGGCGACAACCGATGTGGCAGGCGTGCTTTTGTAGGTCTTTTTGAACCACGCACCGGCATCGCACATCTTCATAACGGAAACGTCCTTTTGGGCTTTCAGTTTTTCGAGCTGCATGCGGAGTTGCAGCAAAAAGTCGGTGTAGCCAAAGCTGTTCTCCTGACCGATTTGCGTAAAGGAGAAGCCGAGGTCTTCGTTTTGGTAATATGTCTTGAAGAACCAATCCACGTTTTCGGGGTCTGCTCCCACCGAGCCGACGGGCTCCATGGTGAAGCAACCGCAGTGCAGGCGCGCATCCCACGCGTGGGTGAGGTACTTTTTGTTATCGTAGTTGTGAATGGGGCAAGGGCCGAGCAAACGAAAAACGGGAACGCCAACCTGCTCTCCCTCGCTTTGCGCAGGGGTAAAGATGTTCTTTTTGGATGGATAATAGGCTTGGTTAAAGTATCCGCCGTGGAGCGTGTAGGCATCGGTGTTGGTTTGGTCGCGGCAGATGGCAACGGCATCGATATTGTAATGCGTGCTCAAATAATTGACGGTGTGGGTGTCGATGAGCCAGCTCGCCACGGTGCGCGGATAATAACCAAAGACCTCGCGGAATTTGCGCATTGCCTCGTCGATGAGCATTTCGCGCTCACGAGGGGTGTATGCCATGGAAAAACCGGGCACAATGTGCCAATCCCAACGCCAGCCGCGCTCGCTCTTGTAAGAAAGACCGCAAGCGGATGTGAGAGGCTCGACAATCTCATACCAAATGCCAAGCTCGGTTTTCTCTGTTCCTTTCTCTCGAAACAGTTCGGCATAGCGAGAGTCGCAAAGGACATCGTATTGCAAAAGGAAAGTATTTTCAAAGCCAAACTCGTTGACCATTTCAAGCTCGCGGCGCGTAGCATCAAAGAGGATGTTTTCGCTATTCTCCATGCGCTCGTCAATTTGCCGCGCAAAATTCATAATGCTTGCAATTTTCATGATGGACGTCCTTTCCGAGTGGTGAAATCACTTCTTTTTTCAAAATCAATCTTATTTATCTTCATCTCGCTGTAAAGCATTTTGGCGAGATAATGCACGTTTGCAGATGCCACGCCTTTGGAATTTCCAAGCACCACAACACCAATTTTTCGCTTGCGATTGACAATGACAGAGGAACGGAAAGTCCCCGCACCGCCAACGTGCCAAAACCGGTTGGATTTTGTATAGGTATGCCAACCAATGCAGGATGCAAGATTTCTTTTGGGAGATATGGACTCCTTGCAAATTTGATGTGCGTCGGTAATATATGGTTCATCGCTTTCGATTTGCAGAGAAATATACGTAAGCATATCCTGTATGTTGCTGACAAGACCGCCGCCCGCAATGTAGGGATTGTTCTTTTCCCATTTCCAAAAATCGATTGCCCCATCTCCAAGCATCGCCAAGGGTTGGCGCAAGTGCTCGGGCGCTGTGACAACCGTTTGATGCATTCCAAGTTCTTCTTGAACAAACCGTTCAAAAAGGGGGCAAAAATCCTCTCCTGTCACACGTTCGGCAACAACCGCAAGAACAGCATAGGAAAAATCGGAATAGGAATATCCTCTCGGTTTTCGATTTTTGCGCCGTGCAAGACATTTCAGTACCGTTTGGGCAGTACAACCTCTATACACATTACGACGGGCATATCGACTTTGCAATAATGAAGGAACGGTGATTTCCACAGGTGTCAAGTACCCATACCCTGCCGTGTGTGTGAGTAATTGATAGATGGTGGGATATTCGCCTTTCGGCAGATCAAGATAAGCAGATACGCTCGTATGTAAATCGAGCAAACCTTTTTGCACCAAGCTCAAAATGAGATGAGCAGTGAGAGTTTTGCTGACAGAGCCAATATCATACAAAAGAGGTGTTGGCATATCCTCATTGCTAAAGATAAACCATTTGCCGCGACGATAAAACCCGACCGTGAGCGATTGATGCTTTGAAAGAGAGATATATTTCTCTATG
>JAZOMJ010000027.1:0-21501 GCA_045653865.1 Eubacteriales bacterium | reverse complement strand
GAAGAGAGATATCCACCGTTGATAAACAAGTGACCGAGAACAATCTCGATACCAAGTTCTCTCGCCATGGGGACAAGATACTGTGCGCGATCAACCGCCTGCTCATTGCCAATGGTTAAAATTTTAACCGTTTTGGTAGTGGGAACCGGAGTCCAAGAATCGTTTTTGGTAAACGAGCTTGTAGCAGGAGCGGCATTTTGAATTTGCTCACTTTGAGGTGCTTCGGTTTGCACATTTGCATCTGCATTTTGAGCCAGAAGAGCACAAGAACTCATCAGCATAACAACTACCAAAAGCAGTGCAACAAGAGATATTCTTCTTTGCATAGGGTTTCCTCCATTTGACGAAGATGAATTAGGCACGATGTACCTTTAGGTACATCTTACCACAAAAACTGCTTTTTGTCAAGAAATCTTACAATATTTTATATATTGTTAATAATTTTTTTACGCTTGCAAGCCCCATTATCACCGCAAAAAACCTCTTTTGACTTTTTTGTAGTAGATTGCACGGAAAACAGTTGCATTTTTCTTTGATTTGTGGTAGAATAAAAGAGATTATGGAAAGTGGGTGAAAAATTGAAGCTCCTGTTTTTTGATATGGAATTTGCAAACGGCAAAATTCCGGGATCGGTGTTCTCGTTTGGATATGTTGTCACCGATGAAGAATTTCATATTTTGTCGGGTCCTACCGATATTTGCATCAATCCTGATTGCGAATGGAATCAATATGTTGCCGATAAAATTTTGGCTTACCCGATGGAGACCATCGAGGCAAGTCCTCTCTTCCCCAATTGCTACGAGCAAATCAAAGAATTGTTTGCCGATGCGGATATTGCAGTCGGTTTTTCGGTGAACAATGACGTAACCGCCCTGAAAAAGGCTTGCCTGCGCTACGAGCTCTCCCCCATCCCCTACTTTTGGTTTGACATGGAAAAGGTTTGCCGTCGCTCCAACAAGCATAGGGGCGCACACGGCCTTGCAGGGTATGTAACCGCGTGGTGTGGTGAGACCCCCGAAAATCAGCACCGTAGTGACGGGGATGCGCTTGCAACTATGCACCTGATGCGTGCGATTTGCAAGGATTCACACATTGATGCGGACATGCTGATTACGGCTTTCCCCGAGTGCGCAGGCGACACGATTGCATCACAAAACACGCAAAGCAGAGCCCAAAACGCACATACGGGTAACAAAAACAGCAAAAAGAGACGGCGCCCAAGACACAGAAAAAAGAAGAATCCGGAAACCAAAACCAGCACGGAGGTAGAAAACAAATGAAATATTTGATTGTTGTAGATATGCAAAACGACTTTATTGACGGTGCGCTCGGCACGCCCGAGGCGGTTGCAATTTTGCCCTACGTCAAAGAAAAAATTGAAAAATTTGAGGGCACTATCCTCTTTACAAGAGACACACACGCGCCTGATTATCTCTCCTCACAAGAAGGCCGCAATCTGCCCGTTGAACACTGTATCAAAGGGACAGAGGGTTGGCAGATTCATCCCTCGCTGGAAGTTCTTCGCAAGACCGAGGCGATCGACAAACCCACATTTGGCTCGACCGCGCTCGTCCATCTTTTGCAAAATGCGAACGACCTTGAAAGTGTTGAACTCATCGGACTTTGCACCGCCATCTGCGTCATTTCCAACGCGATGCTCATCAAAACCGCCTTCCCCGAGGTGCCCGTAACAGTCGATGCAAAATGCTGTGCCGGCGTCACCCCCGCGAGCCACAAAAACGCACTTGAAGCAATGAAGATGTGTCAGATTAAAGTGGTGAATGAATAAAATAAAAAACAATGAGAGCACCCACGGTTTGTGGGTGCTCTCATTGTTCAATGCATAATATTCAGTAAACTATTTGTTTTTTCTATAAACATCGATTAGATTACCGTTTTTATCTTTCCACATAATCCATCCGTTGTTAGCATGTCCCAAAACAATCCAACCCGCCGTGGAAGGCGAATTTGTGCTGACATCATCTTGAAGAATATTATTCTTAATAGGGGCATTTTTCAAAGCAGTTGGCATCCACCCTTCCTTTGGCGGAACGCAAACGCTTCCCTTCTTAACAATGAATGTGCCATCTTCAACACACATAGTAGCCGATACCATCCCATAACCTTTGATGTTTTGAGAAAAATAGTATTCACCGTCAGGAATTCTGCCCCAATCTGCCTTTACTTGATGTTCTGCTGTCGCTGTAGCAAAAACTTTTTCCTTCGGCATCTCTTTCGGTTCAGGATAAACTTGCCGTCCTTCAAAAGACGAAAGCAGTTGAACCACCAAATCAGCATCAAGAGCAAATAATTCCGAGTTAGGAACTTGGCTCTTGCTAAATATCTCATCCAACAGTATTTCTTTTGCATCGTAATCTTCGACTTCAATGGCAAATTTGCGTTTCAATCCAACAACATTGAAATATCCGTTACGCTCGAGTTGATACATTCTGTTTTCAAAATTCTCCGTCCCTGTTTTTCCAATCTTAATAAGTCCAGGAACAACAGTTGTCATTACATAAATAATTCCTTTTGCCATTTCTTATCTCACTTTCAAGCTACAGTAATCATTACATCGGGTATTATATCACATTTTCATAAAATTGTCAATATTTTCATTGAGAGCAAGAGGTCAAGATCGCTCTTCGCAATCTTGACCTTTTATCCTATTCTTTCTTCCCATGCTCGCACAAATCTTTCAGAGGACACTCCCCACATTTTGGATTGCGTGCGGTGCAAGTGTCACGTCCGAATTGCACGATACGGTGGCAAAAATCGCAGATTTCTTTCTGCTCCAACAGAGGTGTGAGGATGCGCTCGACCTGCACGGGGTCTTTGAGCCCCTCGCGGTACATTCCAAAACGTCCGCAAATGCGCATGCAGTGCGTATCGGCAACCACGCCACCCTTGTGGTAGAGGTCACCGAGAAGCAAATTGGCTACCTTTCTGCCAACGCCCGGGAATTTCAGTAGCTCTTCCATCGTGTCGGGAACGATGCCGTTATACTCGTTTACGAGCATGGCGCAGGCGTCTTTGGTGTTTTGCGATTTGACGTGATAAAGCCCACACGGGCGGATGTATTCTTCGAGTTCTTCCACACTCGCCGCGGCAATCGCCTCGGGTGTCGGATAGGCGGCAAACAGCTCGCGGCAAACGAGATTGACGCGCGCATCGGTGCACTGTGCCGAAAGTCGCCCCATAATGAGGAGCTTCCACGGCTCACCACCCCATTCAAGGGCGCAGAGTGCCTCGGGATATATCTTTTTGAGTGCCTCAACAATTTGTGAAAGGCGCTCTCTTTTTTGCTTTTGTGTCATACGTACCCCCTGTGGGATTTTGTTGGTTTTGTTGATGATAGTATAGCATATTTGCGTGAAAATGTCAAGGTTTCGTTTGGGACACCTCATCCGTCAGCCTTCGGCTGCCACCTTCCCCCACTGGGGAAGGCTTTTCGGTAGTTCCTCTATTGCAAGCAAATAACTTTTGCAAAAAGCTAGAAAAAATAAAAAATCATTTATAAAAGCAACAAGTCTTGTTAGCCTTCCCCAGTGGGGGAAGGTGGCAAATGTCGCAGACATTTGACGGATGAGGTGTAAATCCCCTTAAATTTATCTAGGTTGGATTTATAAAAAATATTGCTACTCCCTTTACTATTCCATTTTTTTGTGATATAATGATGAAAACGGACGAAAACAAAGCAAAGGAGAACGCTTGTGACAAACAGAATTATCACAGACATCTCAAACTACATATTTGTGCGCGACATTCCCGAGGTGGCAGACGTTATCTTTCTGCCCGGTGGTATGCACCCACAACAGCCCGAATACGCCGCTGAGCTTTGGCGCCTCGGCTATGCAAAATGGATCATTCCTTCGGGAAAGATGGGAGTCAGGTGGGAAACTTGGCCCGGCGTTGCCGACAAAGCCGACGTCTACACAGAAAATTATCGCTCGGAAGGCGAGTTTTTTGTGGACGTCCTGATAAAAAACGGAGTGCCGCGAGAAGCGATTATTCCCGAATATACGGCACGGCACACGCGTGACAATGCGTTTCTCTCGCGCAAGCTCGTTGACGAAAACGGTATTAAGATCAAGACCGCGCTCATCGTTTGCAAGGAGTTCCACGCGCGGCGTTGTTTGATGCTTTATCAAATGGCGTTCCCCGAGGTCAAATTCAAGGTATGCCCCATCAATTGCTCGGGCATCACAAAGGAGAATTGGTACAAGAGCGAACGCGGCATCAACCGCGTCATGGGCGAACTCTCGCGCTGCGGTAACCAATTTGTTGATGATGTGAAGGATTATTTGCTTTGCGACCCTGCGCTAACATAAATTTTGGCGGATGCTTTGCATCCGTCACCTCATCCATCAAATCCTCAAAACGGATTTGACAACTTCCCATCAAGGGGGAGGACTAAAGATAAAATATAAAATAGCATTCCCGGTAGAACAAATCGACAAACGACATCACCGAAAAGCCCTCCTCCGGGAGGAGGGTGGTTCCGCGCTGTGTCGCGGAACAGGGAGGAGCCCGCGTGCATTAAAACTTGTTAGTTGCGCAGGCTCCTTCCGGCTCGCTTCACTCGCCACCTCCCTCTCGGAGGGAGGCTTAAGATTCATTCGCTCTCGAAGCAAATAACAAAAAAGTTTCTCTTTGAGATAGAGAAACAAATACGATGCTGATAAAACACGAGCAGAAAGGTGAAAAATGCAAAAGAAAATAACAACCTTAGTTATCGATATGTATGGGGTTATTTTGAAGGAACCGAAAGGTAATTTTATCCCCTATACATTCTCACATTTTGATAAGTCGGAGCACGAACGTCTGAAAAAACAGTTTGATGAAGAACGATTATTCACAAAAGCCGGGTACGGTGAAATCAGTTCGCACGAATTTCTTTCATTGTTAGGGTATCAAGACACAGAGTTCCATATGAGAGATTATATTGAAAATCACCTCTCGTTTGACTCCTCGTTTATCGACTTTGCAGAAAAACATTATCAAACTTACGATTTTGTTTTGTTATCCACCGATGTTTCGGAGTGGAGTGCATATATTACAAAATATTACGGATTGGATAAATATTTCAAGCACAAAATCGTCAGTGGAGATGTTCATTGCAGAAAACCCGACCCTAAAATATACGAACTGACTTTGCAGCAAACAAACAAAAAGGCAGATGAGTGTCTTTTTATCGATGACAACATCGATAATATATCAGCCGCGAAGGAAATGGGTATCGGCTCCATACTTTTTGACCGATATAATAAGCAGGATTATGACAAAAAGGTGCTCTCATTTGAAGAATTAGATGCACTACTCGAATCTTTTTGACAAACACAAGACAAATATTATCCCATAAAAGGAGAACAAACAAACATGAAAAACTACAACACCTTTGGCGTGATGATTGATATGTCGCGCAATGCGGTTATGAGTCTTGACGGCTTGCGTCGCTTCTTCCCTCTGCTCAAAAAAATGGGCTACAACTGCGTATTTCTTTACACCGAGGATACCTACGAAGTAGACGGTGAGCCCTACTTTGGCTATATGAGAGGTCGCTACTCCAAGGCAGAGCTCAAAGAGATTGACGATCTCGGGGCATCGATGGGTATTGAGGTCATTCCCTGTATTCAAACTCTCGCACATCTGACCGCCGCTACCCGTTGGGGCAAGTTCCCCGTTGACATGGGCGACGTTATTTTGACCGACGATGAGCGCTCCTATGAGTTTATCGACCATATGTTCTCCTCTCTCTCGGAGTGTTTCCGCACCAAGCGCATTCACATCGGCATGGACGAGGCATTCAATCTCGGTCGCGGCAAGCACCTTGACATTCACGGCTACGAGCCCGTGAACACCATCATCAAGCGTCACCTCGCGCGCGTTTGCGAGATCGCCAAGAAATATGACTACGAGGTAATGATTTGGTCGGATATGTTCTTCCGTTCTTGGAATAACGGCAAATACTACATTCCCAAGTGCGAAATGCCCAAAGAAGTTGTTGAGGCATTCCCGCCCGAGGTCATTCCCGTTTTTTGGGACTATTGGACTACGAGACAGCAGGGCTACGCCGATATGTTTGACAACCACAGACAACTTTCCAAAAACACTTGGTTTGCGGGCGGCGCGTGGAGCTGGATCGGCATGATCCCCAGCAACCGCTACACGCTCAAATCCATGATCCCCGCACTTGACGCGTGCCGCGAGAAGAAGATCAAAAACGTTTTCTTCACGATGTGGGGCGATAACGGCGGTGAGTGCTCGCACTTCTCGCAACTCCCCTCCCTGTTCTATCTCTCCGAGTATGCCAAGGGTAACACCGACGAGGAGCTGATCAAAGCAAAATTCAAGAGAATGTTTGGCGTTGACTACGATGAGTTTATGGAGATCGATCTGCCCAACCACATCGTTGAGTACACCAGCTACCCCAAGAACCCTGCAAAGTATATGCTGCTTTCTGATTACTTCAACGATTTCCTCGATTACAGCGTTTGTCTTGGAGCGGGTGCAAAGTTTGGTGAGATCTCCAAAAACTTAAGTGCAACCGCCAAAAAGACACGCAAGTACGGCTACGTTTTTGATGCCGCTGCAAAGCTTTGTGACGTGCTTGAAATCAAATATGAACTAGGGCTCCGCACACGCCACGCTTACGAAGCAGGAGACAAGGAAGCGCTCCGCGAAATGGCTGAAAAAGATTACCCCGAGGTCATCAAGCGCTTGAACATTTTTGTAAAAGCTTTTGAAAAGCAATGGATGACCGACAACAAGCCTCACGGCTTTGAGGTGCAAGACCGTCGCATTGGTGGTGTCATTCGTCGCACCGAGGCTTGCCGTGCACGTATTCTCGCGTACGTCAACGGCAAGATCGACCGCATTGAAGAACTTGAAGAAAAACTCCTTCCCTTTGGCGGTTTCGATGCCGGTGTCAGTCTTTCCTTCAACTATGCGCGCCACGCTTCTATGGTAAATTTGGATTGATGAAACAAACAAAAATGGGCGACCGATGGTCGCCCTCTTTCTATATAGATATCATTGCTCTGTAAAAAAGAAGAAAGCAAAGCCATTCACTTTGCCCACAACATTTTTATTATACCACACTTTTTCTCTTTTGTAAAGAGAGAATATGACAAAATGCACAATTTCTGCTTTTTCTACAAAAATCATTTGCACATTTCTTACAATTTGCCATATTGACGGGCACTAAAAAATGTGCTATAATAAAGACACCAAAGAGAAGGAGGACAGTCCGATGAAATACTAAATCGGGACTTTCTCATTCGGGTGATCATTCAAAATTTAAGAGCGGCAGAGCGATGAACGGTTCTCGGAACCGCATCTGCACAATGCGAGTGCAGAAAAACACGGCGGTGTTACGCATCATATAAATAAAGGTAATGAGAAAGATTACCGAGGTAGACAGTTCGTTCTTAACATCACGAATGAAAAACGTCCAAGGCTCGCCCACAAACCGACGAACATACAAAAACAAAGGTTATTCTCCCTTGAGAATGTGGAATTGTGTTTTGAGGTATGACGAAAACGGATGATGGGTAGATAAACGAAAGAGAGGATTACAAAAGATGTTAGATACCAAGGATCAAGAGAAGTGACCCTTGAGTGGTGGGATTACAACCGTCATTCAAGGGTCACTTCTTTTTTGTTATCTTTTTGCATCTTGTATATTTTTTCTTTTCACTTGTATTTTCATCAAAAGTATGTTATACTCAAAGCAGTTCTAGAAGGGAGCACGATTATGAAAAGAAAACTTGGAATCAACATCGACTGTTTGGTAGGCGTTAGCGAACTGGATGCGCTCGATTTGGCAAAAGCGGCAGGATTTGAAACCTTTTTCTCAAATTCTTACAAAAATAACATTGTTTCCCCGGTCAAGAAAAAAGCAGATGCTCTCGGATTGACCTACGAATTCATTCATGCGCCCTACCGCAACATCAACGAATTGTGGACAAACGGCACAGGATATGTGGAAGTGATGGAATACATGAAAGAATCCATCGATACGGCGGCAAACAATGGCATTGGAATGGTGATTACACACGTCTCCAGCGGATGGAATCCACCACCTGTTAACGATTTGGGGCTCTCTCGTTTTGACAAATTGGTTCTCTATGCAAAGGAACGCGGCATTACCCTAGCCTTTGAAAATCTGCGTCTGCTCGGCAACCTTGCTTGTCTTGTGGATCGTTATGAGAAAGAAGAAAACGTGCGTTTTTGCTTTGACTGCGGTCACGAGCACTGCTACACCAAAACAATTTGCATGATGGATGTCTTTACCACACGCGTATGTTGCACGCACATCCACGATAACCATGGCCGCCCCTTTGATGACAAGGTCAATGACCACGACGAGCATCTTTTGCCTTTTGACGGTACCTATAACTATGAAAAAATGATGCGCAAGTTGGATGAATACAACTATGCGGGCTCTCTTATGCTTGAGGTCACGCAAAAAAATGCCGACTACTCCAAAATGAGTGCCGAAGATTTTTTAGCAACTTGCTATGAGAGAATCGAGAGAATTTCAAAAATGTAATATCAGTAAATCCAAAAGAAGCATCCCCACGGTTGCTTCTTTTTTACAATTTTGAAAACTCTCTTGGCGAAAGACCGTATTCTTTTTTAAAGGCTTTGTAAAAAACAGAATAATCGGAAAAGCCGCACAGTTGTGAAACGCGCTCCATCGCTTCCCCTTCTCCTATGAGTTGCTTGGCGTGGATGAGGCGGCGTTGCGTTAAAAAGCGATGAAAGCTGGTATCCATTCCCTCATGGAAGAGTTTATTAACCACACTGCGACTAATGTAAAAATGCGCCGCAACGCTATCGAGCGTCATCGATTCGCTCAAATGGTTTTCGATATATTCAATCATTGAGGTCATCAGTGTAGGTTGCTCTGCCTGCGAATGGGATGCCTCGCCCGAAAGAGCGGCACGGCAAACGTGTGTGAGTATCAGCATTGCAATGGCGGTTGCCGATTCCTCATAGCCCAACTGTCCTTGTTCAAACTCGCGCAAGCCATCGCTAAAATAGTCGCCTATATAGCTCCAATCGGTTCCCTTTGTGCGCAAAAGCGAACAACCGTCAACACCAAACACAACCGAGTTTGGAAACATTTCTTTGATGCGTTCCATCAATTCGGCACTCACCCAAAGAATATCGCGCTCGTAGGCATACTGCATATCCTCGGGCAAAATGGGCTTATGGCTGACACCGGGCGCAACCAAAATCAAATCCCCTGCCAAAAGGCGATAACGGTTTGCGCCCACCAAATATTCCACGCGGTCGGCAGAGCGACACATCATAATTTCATAAAAGGAATGTGAATGCAATGAAATGCTCTGCTTGCCATAGCTGATATCTCTGTGAAAGCTGACAAGCCCCGAGGACATTTCGAGTTCTTGATAGAGGTTGCCTATCGTTATCCCCTCTTTTGCAAGATACTCCAAAATTTGCAAATATTCTGCCTCGGTTTTGGGACGTTGAAAACGCGTGCGCATCAATTCTTTTAAGGTTGAAAATTGCATAATTCCCTCACTTTTTTGTGTTTTTGGGTTCTTCTTGTTCTATTTTAGCACATTTTTATCCGATTTGCAATATTTTAAGAAATTTTTGCAATTTTATTTCAAAAAGAAATATGTTACAATAAAGGTGTTATACAACAAAAATTATTTTTGGAGGAAAACTACAATGGCAAAAAGACAAAGACTGGCTGCCGGCAGTCTTAGCACAAAACATTGGTTTGGCTATATGTTTGGTGACTTTGGCGGCTGCATGACCTTTACCCTGATGGCAAGCATCTTTTCGATGTACTGCACAAATGTTCTCGGCATCGACCCCGTACTCATGGGTACACTCACCCTGGTGTGGACGATTTGGGACGCAATCAACGACCCCATGATGGGCGCTTTGATGGACAAGGCATTTGCAAAGCATCAAAGCAAAAACGGCAAGTTCCGCCCCTGGTTGCTCCGTTCAACTCCCCTTTTGGCAATTACCGCTATCGCTCTTTGGACAGTTCCCACTTTTTGCGACGGTATTGCTACCATCGTAGCTCTGTTCTCGTTTAAGATTCTCTACGAAGCATCTTACACAATGTTCAACATTCCCATGGGTTCCTTGCTTTCCGCAATGTCCACCACCGACTCCGAGCGTGCTTCCCTCTCCTCTGCGCGCGGCGTTGGCTCCATGTTTGGTAATATGATTCCCGGTATGATCGGTCCCGTTATCATCGGTATTTGGGGCGACAGAAACTCCACCGGTTATATGATTACCGGTATTGCTTGCGCACTGATTGGTTTTGGTGTTTGCTTGATGCACTACTTCTGGACAGAAGAGCGCACCGTTGTTGGCGAGACCAATGCGGATGATATCAAGTTCTCCGATATCCTCACCGTTGTAAAGACCAACAGACCCTTTGTGGCTCTTTGCATTCACGGTATTTGCATTTGTACCATGCAATATCTCGTTTCCAACATTAGCCTCTATATGTACTCCGAGGTTTATCACGACGTTACTTACCAAACCCTTGGCACCGCGCTCTCCAGTCCTTTCATGATCGGTTCCATGGTTCTTGTTCCCTTTATTTGTAAAAAGCTCGGCCTTGAAAAGCTGATTCGCTACTGCCTGCTCATCGGTGGTGCCATTTGCGGTCTGCTGTTCGTATTGCACATCGTTACCGACGTACACCCTCTCGTTCACGGCGTTATCCTTGGTGTTGGCTCGGGTATGTCTATGGTATCCATTCAAATGCAATGGGGTCTTGTTGGTGAAGCAATCGACTACAACGAATATGCAACCGGCAAGAGAACCGAGGGCTCTATTTACGGTACCTTTAATCTCTCCCGCCGTATCGGTCAAGCAATTGGTAGCTCCTTCGGCTTCTACGTTCTCGGTTGGATCGGCTTTGATGCAAGTCTTGCAGAACAAAGTGCCGGCACCATCTTCGGTTTGAAAGCGCTCTGCGTTCTCACACCCGCAATCTTCATTCTCGGCTCTTGGGCAGCGTTTAAGTTTGTTTGGAACATCACTCCCGAGATTCGTGCAAAAATGGCAGCTGCAAAGGCAGCCGCAAAGGCAGCTACCGCTGAAGTAGCCACCGAAGAAACTCCCGCAATGGAAGCAGAAAGCACTATCAACGAGTAATTTAAACCCGATAAGAGCGGCGAGCAATCGCCGCTCTCATAACTAATCAATACGGTAATAGGATTAAAATATGGAATATATCATTCAAACACCTTGTGGCGCACTGCGCGGCACAAAAACCAAAAAAGATGGCGTAATTGCCTACAAGGGCATTCGCTATGCCACTGCCGAGCGTTTTGCATACCCCACCGAGGTTACCTCTTGGGATGGCGTATACGATGCAACCGCATACGGTGCGTGTGCATATCAACCCCGTTCCTTCTACAACGAAGAAGAAATGCCCAAAAAGATTTTTTACTACAACGAGTTCCGCAAGGGTGAAACCTACACCTATAGCGAGGATTGCCTTTTTCTCAACGTATTCGCTCCCGAAAAGGGCGGTGAAAAGCTCCCCGTTCTTGTTTACATTCACGGTGGCGGATTTACCGGTGGTTGTGGACACGAAAAGCATTTCGACGTTCCCGTGTGGCCACAAAAGGGCATGATTGGTGTTACCCTCAACTACCGCTTGGGCCCTCTCGGATTTGCGGTTCTTCCCGAACTCAAAGCGGAGGCAGGCTACACAGGAAACTACGGTCTTTATGACCAAATGACAGCCATTGAATGGGTAAAGCACAACATCGCGGCATTTGGCGGTGACCCCGAAAACATCACCATTATGGGTCAAAGTGCGGGAGCAATGAGCGTGCAACAACATTGTCTCTCTCCCCTGACCAAAGGACTGTTCCAAAAAGCCGTTATGTGCAGCGGTGGCGGAACCAGCAAGATGCTCTCCGCATCCGCCCCCGAAAAAAGCTACGATTTTTGGCAAATGATTATGGAAAAGTGCGGTGCTTCCAACTTGGAAGAATTCCGCAAGGTTCCCCCAGAGACACTTTTTGCAGTTTGGAAGGAGAACAAAAAAGCATCGATGGGTGGCGGTTGCTCCCCTTGCATCGATGGCAGACTCGTGGTTGGCAAGGGTCACGAAATTGTGGAGCGCGGTGAACAGCACCATATCCCCTACCTGATTGGTAGCACAAGCCACGACGTTATGCCCCCCATTCTCTACTCCATGGCAAAGGATTGGTGCGGCGCGCAGGATACCTCCTCTTACCTTTGGTTCTTTGAAAGAAACCTGCCCGGTGACAACCACGGAGCTTGGCACTCTGCCGACCTGTGGTATTGGTTTGGCACACTCGAGAACAGTTGGAGACCCTTTGACAAAAAAGACTATGCCCTCGCCGACGAAATGAGTGACCGTTTGGTCGCTTTTGCAAAGACCGCTAACCCCAACACCGAGGACTACCCTGTGTGGGAGGCAAGCAGTCAGTCAGCTCTGGTTCTTGGCGACAAGGACACCTGCATGGGCAAGCCCTCCTCTCTCAAGCTTTGGGTAACCATGTTTACCAACAAGGCTCCCGGTGAATAAAAAGCAAAAATCTATTGACTTTATCAACATAAAATGATATAATGGTGCGGGTGAATGGCGAAACTGTCATTCACCCGCATATTGTGTAACAGAAAGTGAGGTGTTACGATGAAGACAAAAACCGAAGAGATGTATGCCAAAATGAGCCCTTGGCGACTGTTTTTTGTAGTTGCCGCTCCCGGTATGGTTAGTATGTTTGCTATGTCGATTTACAGCATCTTCGAAGGTGTTTTCATCGGGCAGATACTCGGTGAGAGTGCATTTGCCGCAGTCAACATCGCGTTCCCTCTCGTTATGATCAACTTCTCGCTTGCCGACCTCATCGGCGTGGGTGCCTCGGCTCCCATTTCGATTGCTCTTGGCAAAGACGATCACGATACGGCAAACAACGTGTTCTCTTGCGCAGTCATTCTCAACTTTATCGCCTCTGCAGTGATGGGCTGCATTATGTTTTTTGCCGCCGTTCCCCTCTCGCGGATGATGGGGGCGGATGACGTTTTGTTGGATACGTCGGTGCGTTATTTGCGTACGTATGCGCTTTGCGGACCGATTACCACCATCTTTTTTTCAATGGATAACTACCTGCGCATTTGCGGATTTGTTAAAACCAGCATGTTCATCAACATTGGTTGCAACGTGGGTACCCTTGGATTTTTGACTCTGTTTTTGCTTGTTTTGGATATGGACGTTGTGGGCTCGGCACTTGCCACCTGCATTTCGATGTGTGCCTGCGCACTTGTTTCCTCTCTCCCCTTTTTGAGAGGAAAAGCACTCCTGAAATTCCAAAAAACCAAATTCAGTTTTGCACTCTTCAAACAAATCGGTGCGTGCGGCTCTCCTGTGTTCCTCAATAACATTGCAGGACGTGTCACCTCCATTTTGATGAACATCTCCCTGATGACACTTGGCGCGAGAATGATTGGAGACGGTGGCGGACAAACCGCCGTTGCCGTGTATGCCGTGCTGATGTATTCCAGCGACCTTTGCTGGCCACTCCTTTACGGCATTGCCGACTCGCTTGCCCCCGCTCTTGGGTTTAACTGGGGTGCCAAAAACTACGGACGTGTCAAGCGCATCGCATCGTGTGCCTATCTCGGGACTGCGATGATCGGTGTTGTTTCCACATCGCTTTTGTTCTTCTTCCCCGGCACCATTGCCTCTTGGTTTGTCAATGCCGAAGAGGTGCGCTTGTTGGAAATTTCGACACACGCCATTCGTATTTTTGCCTTTGCCTACCTTTTCCGTTGGTTTGGCGTAACCACGCAAAGTTATTTCAGCGCTATCGAAAAACCGTTGCAAGCAACCATCATTTCGGTGGCAACGGCATTCGTGTTCCCCGTGGTGCTTTTGGGTGGACTTTGGAGCTTTGGATTGGATGGCATCTGGTTCAATTTTGTAGGCGTTACCGCGCTTTCCGCACTTCTTTCATGGATTCTTTTGAAAAGACTGACAAAAGAAATTAAACAAAAAGAAAACGAACTCATAATCGAAGAAAAGAGCTGATACAGTCAGCTCTTTTTTCTATGCGAGAAATTGGCAGGTATAGAAAATCGAAGAACGCGAAAAATATCCTCATTACAATGGGGGTGATGCAATGAATTCGATTTGGAGTGAAACGGCAGAAAGTGTGCATTTTTCGCCATTAGATGGCACAAAAAGCACCGACGTGTTGATTATTGGGGGCGGTATTGGCGGCATTTTGTGCGCTTATAAACTCAAGCAAGCAGGCATCGATTGCATATTGGTGGAGGCAGGCGAAATTTGTGGCGGTGTTACCCAAAACACCACGGCAAAAATTACCCTTGCCCACGGCTTGCTATACGATAAAATGCTGCACCGTTTTGGCAAAGAAAAAGCGAAGCTTTATGTAAATGCGCAACAGAATGCCATCAAAGAATACACCAAGCTTTGTCAGGATATCGATTGCGACTTTGAAAGAAAAGACGCCTACGTCTACTCGCTTGACAATCGCGAAAAGATTGAAAAAGAGGTCATCGCGATGCGCTCACTTGGCGTTGGTGCAACTGTTTCGAATGCAAATGAACTTCCCTTTGATATAGCAGGGGCTGTACACGTAAAGCATCAAGCACAGTTCCATCCCCTTAAATTTTTATACTCGATAGCCAAAGATTTGCCCATTTACGAGCACACAAAGGTAGTCAATCTTATTCCGCACAAAGCAACCACAAATCACGGTGTCATCACCTTTTTGAAATTGATTGTGGCAACACACTTCCCTATCTACAACAAGCACGGCGGTTATTTTTTGAAACTTTATCAACACCGTTCCTACGTTTTGGCACTCGAAGGCGCGCAACAGATGAGAGGGATGTATGTGGATGCGAGCGACAAAGGTCTTTCCTTTCGCAATTATCAAAATCTGCTTTTATTGGGTGGTGGCGGTCATCGCACGGGAAAGTCGGGGGGATGCTGGCAAGAGCTCGAAGCCTTTGCAAAAAAGCACTACCCCCACGCAAAAATCAAATATCGGTGGGCAACACAGGACTGTATGACGCTTGATGATATCCCTTATATCGGGCAATATTCCCCATCTACCCCCGATGTTTTTGTGGCAACGGGGTTCAACAAATGGGGCATGACAAATGCAATAGTGGCATCCAAAATTCTTTGTGACCTTGTGCAAAAGAAAAACAACCCATATGCAAAGGTATTCTCGCCCTCGCGCTCGGTTTTGCGCCCACAGCTTGCCGTCAATGCTTATGAATCTATCATAGGACTTCTTACCCCCACCGCTCCGCGATGTCCGCATCTCGGGTGTGCCCTCAAATATAATGCCGCAGAGCACTCTTGGGATTGCCCCTGCCACGGCTCGCGTTTTGATGAATATGGCGAATTAATCAACAATCCCGCAACCGATGATCATCCATCCTTTCGCAAATAATAAAAATCCGAACACTTTTCAAAGAGAAAATGTTCGGATTTTGTTTTGCAAAATGGTTATTCTTCGTCTTTCCACTCTACCACGGGCTTGTCGGCAAACTTCTTTTTGAAGATGCGGCGACGGAATAGGAAAATCGTGTAAACAAGCCACAACACGAAGAAAATCACGCAAGCGATAATGGCATTTGTCAAGGATTTGCCTGCAAATCCCAAAAGAAGAAGCAGCGGCGCAATCATAACCATGGCAGGAAAGTTGGAAAGAATGTAAAGGCTGGAAGTAGGTGTGCGCAAATCGGGGTCGATTTCTTTCATCAAAATGACACCGTTGGAAGCCGTACCCGTCAAAGTGCCATAACTCATCAAGAACATTTCGTGTTCAAATCCCTTGAAGCACTCCTTGGTTGCCTTGCGAATGTAGACAAAGGTCAACACAGCACCCAAAACGCTGAGAATGATGATGGGCAGGATGTAATTTTTAATATCATTGATTTCAATTGCCGCAACGCCTGCAACAATCATAATATCAAATGAAAATCCGGAAATACGGTCCATTTGATAGTTGTTGATGTACTCACGGTTCATCAACTTTCCCTTGCGCAAACCTTTTACAACCGCCTTAATGAGCATTGCCGCAAGCGATGCCCACAAAAAGTTAAAGCCCCATGCAATGCTATTGGTGAAATCCGAGATAGCACCAAGCAGGCACATAAAGCCGAAGGAAACCGCATAGGCGAGTGCTACAAATCCTGCTTGCAGTGTGAATTTATCAACAGACTCACTATCGGGAATCTCCTCAACACTCTCTTTGATTTGTGCATTGCTTTGTTGTTCGGGTTTGCACTCACGAATTTTCAGTGTGCCGCGCGCTTTTTGAATGTTGATATAGAGAATACCAAACACACATGCTACAACAAAACCGATAGAGGCAAGCGAAAGACCAAAACTACCGTTGCCTGCAAACTGTGCGGCTTCGGTGTTTGTAAAGTTGATATCCCAAGTGAGTGCATTTCCGGGGCCTTGACCAAAGCCCAGGGGCAAAATCAAACCGCAAATGTAGGAGATAACCTGCTCACCGTGTTGGGTAATGAAAAACATCAAAATGGTAACACCAAGTCCCACAAATGCTTGCAACATATAGGTTCCACCCTGCAGAGCACCAAACTCAAAAACTTGTGCGCGGCTGGTTTTGTGCGTGCTTTTTTCGGTTTTGAGAGTCATTGCGGCAAAGCCGATTGCCAAGCAATGGTATGTGATAACCTGCATCAAACGATTATCAACCAAAACAAAACCAAATTGCTTACCGATTATATTGACAATCAACAATACTGCTCCGCCTAAAAGTGCAGAAGGAACAAGACATTTTCGAAACAGCGGAATTTTGCGGCGCATAATATTACCAAGCAATAAAGATAGCAGAAGTAAACCAAATTGAGCCAAAAATCCCCATACGGCATTGTAGTTGGCAAGTGAAAAATTCCAATCCATATTTCGTCCTCCATTTCATCAAAAAATTATTTTTGATTTACACTATGACTAAGTATATTATAACAAACTTTTCAAAAAAGTCAAGTATTTTCACGCGTTTTCACGTTTGCAAACAAGCAAAGAAGTAACCCAAGATTTGTTTTTTGGGTTTTTATGACGAATTAAGGGAGAATTTTGTAAAACACTCTTGTTTTTCATGACAAAATGTGTTACAATATAATTACTATGGGATAATCAAAGATTATCCAATTTAGAAAAGGAGAATTTTTTATGATTCAAACCATGAAACGCGGCTTAGCAATGTTTATCGTGCTGGTAATGCTCATCGCGCTCGTCCCCGCACTGCAATTCAATGCAAACGCTGCAGACGTCAATTACAAGTATTCCGGTAGTTACATCTACAACTGGGGAACTCGCGGAACATTGGCGACCTTCCTCTCCCCCAATGCAGAAAAATTCTACGAGGATAACAATACATCCTACGAAGAATTGTCTTCCTATTCGGGATCCGGAACTCGATCCAGCGTTCCATCCAGCGATTTGTACCTTGAGTTGAAGGATCTGATGGTTAGCAATCATAGCCATATAACTAGCTATGATGCTACTAAAAATCTGTATCAATATACCGACTGTCAAAACAATGGTGGAAAAATCTCCTCTTTCTATTCCGGCACAAGCATCGGTCCCGGTTGGGGCGAGGGCGGCAGTTGGAACCGTGAACATACTTGGCCAAAAAGCAAAAGTCCTGACGGCAGTTCTGAAAAAAATGACATTATGATGCTCCGCCCTACCTCTCAAAGCGAAAACTCCTCTCGCGGCAATACTGCCTACGGTAAGAGCAGCGGCTACTACAATCCCAATAGCGAATCGGGCGGCAAGTACGATTTGCGCGGTGACGTAGCGCGTATTTTCCTTTACGTTTACGTTCGTTGGGGCAACACCAGCTATGCTTGGGGCTCCTCCGGTGTAATGGAAAGCGTTGACGTTCTGCTTGAATGGATGGAAGCCGACCCCGTTGACACTTGGGAGCTTGGCCGTAACGACTCTGTTGAGTCTATCACAGGCACCCGTAACGTATTTGTTGACTACCCCGAGTTGGCCTTTATCCTTTTTGACGCAGAAATTCCTGCTGATATGAGCACTCCCTCCGGCGAAGCTAACGGAAGCAGCAGCTCCAAGTGCGATCACAACAACTTTGACACGGGCGTTATCGTGCTTGCAACTTGCACTGATAAAGGCTACACCGTTTACACCTGCCAAACCGCTAACTGCGGTTACAGCTACAAGACCGATGTAGTTGCCGCTACCGGTCACAACTACGTATCCGGTGCTTGCTCCGCTTGTGGCGAAGCAGAGCCCGCTGTTCCCACCTATGTAACTTCGGTTGAGGTTGGAAAGGCTTACAAGCTTGGACTCTACTCTAGCACAGAATATTACTTTACAGGTTCCATCGTTAATAATTACTATGGCGGAACCGATGCAAATTATGACAACGGCGTAGACGTATATTTAGAACAAGCTTCGGGCGGCTACTATCTCTACTTTAAAAACAGTAGCGGAACCAAGCAATATATCAACGTAGTTGCCAGCGGAGATTACCGCAACTTCACCATTGCCTCTACTGCTTCCTCTGTATTTACTTGGGATGCAAGCAAGAATACCTTGAAGACTACTGTTTCCGGCGATGTTTGCTACATTGGTAACTACGGTCAATATTCATCTATGAATATTTTGAAGGAATCCAAGTTGACAGACACCGACTACATTGCACGTCTTTATACCATGGGCAGTGGATCGCAAAACAATCCTTCTGACACTCCCGATACCCCCATTTGCCAACACAACTACACTACAGTTGTAACCGCTCCCACCTGCACTGCAGGCGGATTTACCACCTACACCTGCACACTCTGTGGTGATAACTACAAGGGTAACCAAACTGCTGCAAAGGGTCATAGCTACACAAACGGCACTTGCTCCGTTTGCGGCGCTTCCCAACCCTCCAGCACTGAGGCAACTATCAGTTTTGCCGATACCGCAAACCGTACCGTGTTGACCGCCTCTCAACAAGTTTGGAAGCAAAATGGTATTACCGTTACCAATGATAAGGCAAGTGCTACCAGCAGCGTAGCAGACTACAGCAACCCTGTACGCTTCTATCAAGGCTCTAACGTAACCATTGAATTCCCCGGCATGACCAAGGTTGAAATCAACTGCTCCGGTTTGGATGCAAAATATGTTGATAGCTGGCTCAACGTTACCGGCGCAACCGCAACCAAGAGCAATGGTATCGTTACCATCGTTTTCGATTCTCCCGTTAATTCCCTTACCTACACCGGCTTGGCAAAGCAATCCCGTGCATATAGCATCACCGTTTATGCCGAAGCACAATCTCAACCCCAAGAATGCCAACACACCAACACCACCGTTGTAGGTGCTGTTGCAGTTACTTGTACAACTGCAGGTCACACCGGTAAAACTGTGTGCAGTAACTGTGGCGTTACCGTAAGCGAAGGCTCCACCATTTCTGCAACCGGTCACAGCTACACAAACGGCACTTGCACAAAGTGCGGAAGCGCTGAACCCACTTGCAAGCATGCAAACACCTCCATTGAGGAAGCTATTGCAGAAACTTGTACCACTGATGGTCACTCCGGCAAAACTGTTTGCAAAGATTGTGGCGTTATCGTAAATGCAGGCTCCACCATTCCCGCAACCGGTCACAGCTATGTAAATGGCACTTGCTCCAACTGTGGCGAAGCTGCACCCGAATGCAAGCACACAAGCACCAAGGTTGTAGATGCAATTGCGGCAACCTGCACCACCGAAGGCTACACCGGCAACACCGTTTGCAAAGAATGTGGCACAACCGTTAGCGAGGGCTCTGCAATTCCCGCAACCGGTCACGCCCTTACAAGCTGGAAGCAAATCACAGCTCCCACCTGCACAAAGGTAGGTTTGGAGCGCAGAGACTGCGACGGTTGCACTTACTACGAAAAGCAAGACATCCCCGCTCTCGGTCACACCGATGCAGATGCAGACGAGATTTGCGACGTTTGCGAGGCTGATTTGCACGTAGATGAGGATATCACAACTCCCGAGGCTCCCGAAGAAACCACTCCCGAAACTCCTGAAGAAACCGCTCCCGAGGCTCCCGAAGAGACTACTCCCGAAGTTCCCGAGGAGACTACTCCCGAAGTTCCCGAGGAAGATAAAACGCCCGATGACGATAATGCCATCGAAAATCAAGAGCACGTTTGCGAAGAAGCAACCGGTTGGGCAAAATTCTGGAACAACATTATGAACTTCTTCCGCAGACTGTTCGGTCAACCCGAGCTTTGCACCTGCGGCGAGGTCATCAACAAAGAAGACTAAAAATATAAGCGGTGAGCCAACGGCTCACCGCTTTTTGTGTTACAATCGTTCATCTCTCAAAATTTTCGCTTTCATAGACAATGAAACTCCTATAAATACCACAAGACACTTGAAAAACGAGCACTTTTGGTGTATAATAAACACATATCAAACTTTGTTCAATGAACAAGTAGCCACATAAGGATTTTTGAAAGATCCTGCATCTTTCCCCAATACCAACTATTAAGGAGAATATATGAAGTTTCAACCCAATCCGTTGCTTTATGGAGCAAATAAAGATTTTTTTAGCGCCTTTAGACTTGCCATCAGAATGAGAGATACCGTGGACTATGATCTGCTCTCTCGATCTGTCGAAAAAGCAATGGTGCGCTATCCATATTTTTGCGTCGTTCCCGAACGCGAGGGCGAAAATCTGGTGTTGCACTATAACAATCGCCCCCTGCCCGTCTTCCCCGATGATCGCACCGTGACACTTGGAAGCGAGGAAATCGGCGGCCATTTGATGTCTTTTGGTTACAAGGACAACACCATTTTTATTGATTGTAGCCATTATCTTGCCGATGGAATGGGCGTGGATCCTTTGATGAAAACCTTGCTCTATTTGTATGTTTCCGAGAAATACGGCACCGACGGATTGGAAGCCGAGCGCATCCGAATGCCTGACAGTCCCATTGGGGATAGCGAGCATACCTATCCTTTCCCCTCGGGGGCAATTGATGCAGAAGCGTTCAGCATGCTCCCCCCATCCCCTACAGAGGTTTATGGTTTGGATTCTGCCGCGTTTGATACAAACGGATTGTATGCCTACCACTTGCACGTTCCGCAAAAGGAGATGATGGCAAAGGCAAGCTCAACCGACGGTAGCCCCGTCTCTTTCCTTTCGGTTCTGCTTTATCGCGCGCTCAATCAGCTGGATGGCAACATTGAAAAAACCGTAGTGGCACACGTACAGCATCAGTACCGTGCGGTGTTGCGCACATTTATGAGCCACCATAGCCTTGTCAACTATATTTCGGTGACCCTGCCCCCTCTTCTCGGCAAACGGGACGTTGAAAAACAGAACACCGTTGTGCGCGGACAAGTGATCCTCAAAGGAGAGCGGGAGGCCGACGCTGCGTCGATCAACCGCCTGATAGAGGCGTTCCCGCGCGACGGATCGTTTGCGGACA
>JAZOMJ010000026.1:0-11345 GCA_045653865.1 Eubacteriales bacterium | reverse complement strand
GCGATGAATTCCCAAGTGCATTGTTTAGCATTGTAATGGATATTTTGCAAATGTTGGGTGTGCTTCTTCTCACCGAGTTTTGTTGTTATCGTCCTATGATGTGTGCCAAAACCTATTCCAAGGGAGTGGAAAGGGAAGAACTGTTGGCTGACTGTTTTCCAATAGAAGGTCTTTTTAACTTCCAAAAGCCGCTTTCTAAACTTTGTTTCTTCTCGGCTCTCATTCCCGCAGGATTGAAATTCCTTTCGCGTCTCTACTATGACATCTTCTTCTGGGGACTTCCGACAGATGCCGCCGAGTGGCTTTTGATGGTTACATACTATATTGGCGATATTGCATGTTTCTTCATTGGCTATTTCGTCCTTCTGTATCTTTTGCAAACCTTTCATATTGCGGAGAGCAAGAGACGAATTGATTTCGAGTCTTAAAAAGAAAAGCATCAAAAGAGCTTTGCTTTGGCAGAGCTCTTTTTTAGCACTCGAATGCAATATTAACAAAATGTTCATAACTTTATTAGAAAAAACCATTGACAAATGGTCAAAAACGTGGTAAATTTATATCGTAAGTTAGCACTCAAACAAAACGAGTGCTAAAAACATGAAAAAGCAGTAGAAAGGAGCAAATTGGCCGTGAGTTCTGAAAAACGTGGATTAAGTGAGCGAAAAAAGCAAATATTAAAAGCGATTGTTGATGCACATATCGAGGGTGGCGGGCCGGTTGGCTCCAAGTATATTTTGCAAAGTCAGCACATCAATTGTTCCTCTGCAACCATCCGCAATGAAATGGCAGAGCTTGAGGAAATGGGTTACCTCGAACAGCCGCACGCGTCGGCAGGTCGCGTTCCCAGTGAACTCGGTTATCGCTTTTATGTAGATGCGCTCATCGAGCGTTATGCCATGACCACCAACGAGATTGCGCAAATCAACGCGCTTCTCAAAGCCAAGATGGGGGAACTCGACCAAATTCTTTTGGCGGCATCCAATTTGGCATCGGTGATGACCAACTATACGGGCATTGCCATCAAGCCAAAGCTTCACTCTGTATGTGTTGAAAAATTCGAAACCATCTATCTCGATCCCGACCACATCATTTTGGTGGCAGTTGATTCCGACGGCAACGTAAAAAGCAAGCATCTGCATTCCGATTCGCAAGCCTTCACACAAGCGGCAGTTACAAAATTGGCGCGCGTGCTCAATTCCACGCTTGTCGGTCTCTCGGCAGAGCAAATCACGCTTCCCATTATGATGCGCATTGAAAGCGAAATGGGAATTGACAGCGCAATTGTGGGCAATGTTATTAAGGTCATCTATGATCTACTCAACGAGTCCGACCACGGAGAAATGCGCGTTAGCGGCATCGATAGACTTTTGCAATATCCAGAATATAGTGATGTCACCCAGCTCCAAGGGTTGCTTGGCACGCTCGAAAAAAAGGATGATATCCTAAATCTTGTTTCGCAAAGCGAAACAGAAGATGTAAGCGTTCTCATCGGTTCCGAAAGTCAGGTTAAGGTGATGAACAATTCCGCATTGGTGTTCAAGCCCATCGTTAAGGATGGCAAAACACTGGGAGCCATCGGCATTATTGGTCCGAGACGTATGGACTACGCCAAGGTTTTGGCAACGCTTGAAGGGCTCAGCGGCAATATATCCAATATGATACACACGAATAAACAAGTAAGTGGAGGAGAACCCGATGGAGGAAATGAAAACCGCGGTGAATGAGGAAGAAGTAAAAACCGAAGCGCCGAAGGCAGATAAAAAGAAAGTAAAGAAACCCGAAGCAGAAATCGCAGAACTGACCAAGCAACTCGCAGCCAAAACTGCCGAGTGTGAGGAATGTAATGATAGATACGTGCGTATGATGGCGGAGTACGATAACTTCCGCAAAAGAAGCGCAAAGGAGAAAGAGGGCGTTTGGGCAGATGCTTACAGCGATTGTATCGCACATCTGCTTCCCATCCTTGATAATCTTGAGCGCGCAAGCAAATCCGATAATTTTGAGGCTGTTGCAAAGGGCCTTGAAATGACGGTGAAGGCATTTGATGACGCCATGGAAAAAATGGGCGTCAAGGAGATCGAATGCAAAACATTCGATCCCAATCTCCACAACGCAGTTATGCACGTGGAAGATGAGCAGTATGGCGACGGAGAGATCGTTGAGGTCTTCCAAAAAGGCTACTGCAAGGGTGACAAGGTCATCCGCTATGCGATGGTTAAGGTTGCAAACTAACCGCGCAATCAAATTTGTTTAAAATTTAGTTTATATAATTGGAGGAAATTATTATGGGAAAAATTATTGGTATTGACTTGGGTACAACCAACTCTTGTGTAGCAGTTTACGAGGGCGCAGAGCCCATCGTTATCCCCAATCCCGAGGGAGCAAGAACCACACCTTCTGTTGTTGCATTTTCCAAAACGGGTGAGAGAATGGTAGGCCAAGTTGCAAAAAGACAGGCAATCACCAACCCCGACCGCACCATCATCTCCATCAAGCGTGAGATGGGTACCGGCTTTAAGAAAGACATCGACGGCAAAAACTATACACCGCAAGAGTTCTCCGCAATGATTCTGCAAAAGCTCAAGGCAGATGCTGAAAGCTATCTTGGCACCACCGTAAATCAAGCTGTTATCACCGTTCCTGCATACTTCTCTGACGCACAACGTCAAGCAACCAAGGATGCAGGTAAGATTGCAGGTCTCGAGGTTCTGCGTATCATCAACGAGCCCACCGCTGCAGCACTTGCTTACGGTATGGATAAGGAAGCAAACCAAAAGATTATGGTATTCGACCTTGGTGGCGGTACCTTCGACGTTTCCATTTTGGAAATCTCCGACGGTGTATTCGAAGTTCTTGCAACCAACGGTGATACCCGTCTCGGCGGTGACGATTTCGACCAACGTATCATTGACTGGATGGCAGATCAATTCCAAAGAGAAAACGGCGTAGATCTCCGTCGCGACAAGATGGTTCTGCAAAGACTGCGTGATGCAGCAGAAAAGGCAAAGATCGAGCTTTCCGGCATGACCTCTACCTCTATCAACCTGCCTTTCATCACCGCAACCGCTGCAGGTCCTCTCCACTTTGAGGCAACACTCTCCCGTGCAGAATTCGACCGCATCACCGCTGACCTTGTTGAGAGAAGCATCGTTCCCACAAAGAAGGCTCTGGCAGATGCAGGTCTCTCCGTAAACCAAATCGATAAGGTACTCCTCGTTGGCGGTTCTACCAGAATTCCCGCAGTACAAGAGGCAGTTAAGAAGTTCATCGGCAAGGAGCCTTTCAAGGGCATCAACCCCGACGAGTGTGTAGCAATCGGTGCTGCAATTCAGGGCGGCGTTCTCGGCGGCGAGGTTAAGGATTTGCTCCTTCTCGACGTAACCCCTCTGTCTCTCGGTATCGAGACTCTCGGTGGCGTATTCAACCGCATCATCGACCGCAACACAACCATCCCCGTAAAGAAGAGCCAAGTATATTCCACCGCGGCTGACGGTCAAACCTCTGTAGAAATTCACGTTCTGCAAGGTGAGCGCGAAATGGCTGCTAACAACACCACACTCGGTCGCTTCATTCTCGATGGCATCACTCCCGCTCCTCGCGGAATTCCTCAAATCGAGGTTACCTTTGATATCGACGCAAACGGTATCGTAAACGTAACCGCAAAGGATAAGGGAACCGGCAAGGAACAGCACATCACCATCACCTCTTCCACCAACATGTGCAAGGAAGACATCGACAGAGCAGTTAAGGATGCTGAAAGATTTGCAGAAGAAGATAAGAAAGCACGTGAAGCAGTTGACGTTAAGAACCGCGCTGAGAGCATCATCTTCCAAAGCGAAAAGACTCTGACCGAACTTGGCGACAAGGCAGACCCTGCTGACGTTCAAGATGTTAAGAACGCTATTGAAAAGCTCAAGGAAACCCTCAAGGGTGGCGATATCGAGGCAATCAAAGCCGATACCGAGGCAGTTGAAAAGTCCTTCTACAAGATTTCCGAAAAGCTTTATCAACAAGCAGGCGCACAGGGCGCAGACCCCAACGCAGGGGCAGGCACCGACGGTGACGGCACCTACTACAACGCAAACTACGAGGATAATTCCAACAACTAATTAACCATTTTTGTCGGGAAAGGCACTTTTGTGCCTTTCCCGTTGGGTGTATTTTGCTTTTCCGTGTTTATTTATCAAAATGAATAGGGAAAAGCAAGATACAAGAAACGGAAAGGATACCTATGGCAAACAAAAGAGACTATTACGAGGTTCTTGGCGTCGATAAAAATGCCGACGAGAGCACGATCAAAAAAGCATATTACAAAATGGCAAAAAAATATCACCCCGATACAAATCCCGGTGATAAGGTAGCCGAAGAAAAATTTAAGGAAGCAAACGAGGCATACGAGGTTCTCTCCGATGCTACCAAAAAGGCAAAATATGACCAATTCGGTCACGCGGCATTTGATCCCTCCATGGGCGGTGGTGACGGTGGATTTGGCGGTTTTGGTGGCTTCTCGGGCGGATTTTCGGATTTTGGCGACCTCGGTGACATTCTTGGCAGTATGTTCGGTGGCGGTTTTGGCGGTAGCACATCGCGCCGTCGTAACGGTCCTGTGCAAGGTGACGATATTGCTACCTCCATCAGCATTGACTTTTTGGAAGCTATTTTCGGTGTAAAAAAAGATGTTTCCTACACGCGCGTTTGCCATTGCAATGACTGTAAAGGCACGGGTGCCAGCGAGGGAAGCAGTGGCGTTGAAACCTGCTCGGTTTGTGGCGGACGCGGACAAGTCAGCCGTGTTCAGCGCATGGGAGGAATGTCTTTCCAATCTACCGCACCTTGCGAAACCTGTCGCGGAACGGGTAAAATCATCAAAAATCCTTGCTCCAAATGTCACGGTTCGGGTATGACACGTGAGAACAAGCGTCTTACGGTTTCCATTCCTGCGGGTATTGATAACGGTGAACGCATTGCATTGCGCGGTCAAGGCAACGAGGGACGCAACGGCGGCCCCGCAGGTGACTTGATTATCACGGTTGCTGTTCGTCCGCATTCTATTTTCGAGCGTGACGGCTACAACGTTTATTGTGAAGTACCGCTGACGGTTGCCGAAGCAACCTTGGGAGCCGAAATTGATGTTCCCACACTTGAGGGCAACATCAAGCACACCATTCCCGAGGGAACACAACCCGGCACAAAGTTCACAATGCGTGGCAAGGGTGTACCTTACGTAAACGGAAACGGTCGTCGAGGTGATCTTGTTTTCCGCACCGTTGTTGAAATTCCGCGTGGGCTCAACGAAAAGCAAAAAAATGCTATGAAAGCTTTTGCCGAGAGCTGCGGTGAGAGCAACTATACAAAACATAAGCAATTTTTCAAAAAGATTTTTGGATCAAAGGAAAAGTAAGATATGATAGATCAAGATTACGTATGCGGTGATTATGGCACCGAAACCGAATGGACACAAGTAAAGGTTACTGTAAAGCTCGAACGCCTTGACGATCTCGTAGCCATTATGAGTATGGTTTCCAACAACTTGCAAATTGAAGATTACAGCGATATTGACCTAAAAACCTGCTATGGCGATCTTATCGACGAAAGCATTCTCAATGCCGATAAAACCATTGCATCGGTATCGGTTTATCTGCCTGCCGAGCGCAGTGTCACCGAGTGCATCGCGTTTTTGCGCGAGCGTTTTGCCGACGCCGATCTTGAGGATGCAAAACTTGAGTTGGTGGGTGTTAACGAAGAGGATTGGGCAAATTCTTGGAAGGCATATTACAAGCCCATCAAAATCGGCGAGCGCTTGGTAATCGTTCCCGCATGGGAAAAATACACACCTGCTGAGGGTGAACTCATCGTTCGTATGGACCCCGGAATGGCATTTGGTACAGGTACACACGAGACCACAAGACTTGTTATTAAACTGCTTGAAGCGTACACCAAAGAGGGGTGCAGAATGCTTGACGTAGGCACGGGAAGCGGTATTTTGGCAATTTGTGCATCCAAGCTTGGTGCAGGGGAGTGCCGTGCATACGACATCGACCCGATGGCTGTTCGCGTAGCGAATGAAAACATCAAGGATAGCGGTCTTTCCAACATTACCTGCGAGGTTTCCGACCTGCTCCGCCAAGTGGATAAGAGCAAGCCTTATGACCTCATTTGCGCCAATATTGTGGCTGATATCATCATTCGTATGACGCCCGATGTAGGAGAGCTGATGCACAAGGATACCGTTCTGTTGGCTTCCGGCATCATTATGGAAAGAAGCGAAGATGTTGTAGAATGCTTCGAAAAACACGGATTCCGCATTGTTGAACGCCTTGAAGAAAACGGCTGGTGCGGACTCGCAGTTATGAAGGCGTGAGTCAATTTGACCGACAGATAGCAGAGAGCGTTTTTGCAGACGCTCTCTTTTTTTCTAAAAGTATATATAAATTGTAAAAAATAAGAAAAACGCGCTGTTTTTTTGCTAAAAAGTGTTTACAAACGGGCAAAAATGTAGTACAATATAAGGGAATATATGTATATATATAAAATTAAGGAGTTGTGTCAATATGAAAACACCCAAGTATAAACGCATATTGCTCAAACTTTCCGGCGAGGCACTTGCCGGTCAGGAGGGGATTCTCAACTTTGATTTTATCAAAGAAGTAGCCGCACAAATCAAACGCTGTCTGGATGCAGGCGTCGAGGTTGCCGTCATCGTAGGCGCGGGCAACATTTGGCGCGGTAGACAGGGAACCGGAATGGATCAATGCCGTGCCGACTATATGGGCATGCTTGCAACCGTTGTCAATTCCTTAGCTTTGCAAGATGTGTTCATTCGCGAAGGTATGAAAGCGCGCGTTATGACATCTGTCGAAATGAAAGCGTTTGCCGATACATATACTGCTCGTGACGCTATGGAAGCGCTTGAGAGCGGTGAGGTTGTTATTTTTGGCGGTGGACTTGGCATTCCGTTCTTTTCCACCGATACAGCCGCAGCATTGCGTGCTGCCGAAATCAAAGCAGACTGCATTTTAATGGCAAAGAACATCGATGCAATCTATAGCGCAGACCCCAAAAAGGATTCGAGCGCAGTTCGCTACACCGACGTAACCTATGCAGAGATTATCGAAAAGAATCTTCGCGCACTCGATTTGTCGGCTACCACGTTCTGCATGGATAATAACATTTCTGGCTATGCATTTGGTTTGGCAAATCCCGAAAACATTTACCGCGCTGTTATGGGCGAGCCCGTAGGCACGGCAATTCACAATTAAAAACTATAAGATTTTACATAGAAAGGACTTAACGAATATGAAATTCAACACAAAGCCCACCGAAGAAAGAATGCAAAAGAGCATTGACGTTTACGAAAACAATCTTTCCACCATCCGCGCAAGCCAAGCAAACGGTGCCATCGTTTCCAAGGTTACCTTTGATTACTACGGTGCTCCCACTCGCTTGACAGATATGGCAAGCGTTGCAGTTACCGACCCCAAAACCCTCACCATTACCCCTTATGACCGTTCCACTCTTAAAGCAATGGTAAAGGCAATTCAAGCATCCGACATTGGTATCAACCCCGCCGATGACGGTAGCGTTATCCGCCTTGTTTTCCCGCCTCTGACTGAGGAGCGTCGTAAGACCTTGGCAAAGCAAATTCAAAAAATGGGTGAAGATGCACGTGTTGCAGTTCGTAACATCCGTCGTGATGCTAACGATGATATCAAAAAGCAAAAGAAAGACGGTCTTATGACCGAGGACGAACAAAAAGCAGGTGAAAAATCTGTTCAAGATTTGACCGACCGCTACATCAAGCTGGTTGATGATATCACGTCCAAAAAAGAAAAGGAAATTATGCAGATCTAATCGGTACAAGGGGTGTGACAGCAATTTAGTTGTCAGTCACACCCCTTGCTGTTCATCTATAGTGGAGGAAGTTATGGTACTTGAAAAAGAGAAAAAGATAGAAGAGCGCATTTCTATTGACAATCGTCTTTGCCACATCGCCTTCATTATGGATGGCAACGGCCGTTGGGCACAAAAAAGGGGATTGCCTCGCGCATACGGACATTCGGCGGGAGCCGAAACCTTTTACCGCATAGCACAATACTGCCGCGATATTGGCATACAATGTGTAACGGTTTATGCTTTTTCCACCGAAAACTGGAAAAGACCGCCCGAAGAGGTGCATGCCATTATGCGCATCATCGAGGGATATGTTGATGAATGCATTCAAAAAAATGCACAGGCAAATACTCATGTTTGTTTTATAGGCAATCTTTCTGTGTTTTCGCAAGAATTGCAGGGAAAGATGCAAAGAGTTAACAAAGAAACAGCGCATCATTCCTTTCGTCTCAATATCGCCATTAACTATGGAGGTAGAGAAGAACTTGTGCAGGCTTGTCAAGCACTCATTGATGAGGGCAAACACTGTGTTACCGAGTCTGATATTGCTACCCATCTCTATACCGCTGATTGCCCGAATCCCGACCTAATTGTGCGTACGGGAGGAGATACACGCATTTCCAATTTTCTGCTTTGGCAGTCTGCCTATGCGGAATATTACTTTACAGACGTTCTTTGGCCGGATTTCTCCCCTCAAGACGTCGACGCGGCAGTAGCCGCATTCTATTCCAGAAACCGCCGCTTTGGCGGTATCTAACCTCAAGGAGGAGACTATGAAACAACGCATCATTACAGGAATCTTTTTGATTTTAATTATCACTCCCACTGTTTTGTTTGCACAAACACCTGTTTTACCAATTGCAATTGCAATTGGCTCTGTTATTGCGATTTATGAACTTTTACGTTGCATCGGAATGCAAAAGAGTTATCCTTTTGCTGTTCCGCTTTACATTTTAGCAGCATGCTTGCCGTTTTTGTCACGTTTTATGGCACACGGATCTTTGAGTGTAACATCCGAGCCGGAGTCCGCAAAGCACTTGGCTCAGTATGGTGCCATTTTGATGATTGTTATACTGTTCTATTTCTTTACAATAGCAGTTTTTTCTTGCGGAAAGCATAACCTTGGCGACGTTTGTGTCCTTTTTTCCGTGGCCTTTTATGTTTTGACAGGTTTTAACTCCATTATCATTATGTACGATAATGAGTATGGGGGAAAGATTCTCTATCTGGTCATTTTTCTTGGCGCATGGGGTACTGATGCGTTTGCATATTTTTGCGGCAGACTTTTTGGCAAGGATGGCAAACACAAGCTCATACCAAATGTTTCTCCCAAAAAGACGGTGGAAGGTGCCATTGGCGGTATTGTTTTGTGCATCGTTATGATGATTGTATTTGGCTTGATTTGCAATTATTTCAACTATCATTCCAATCTCTTGATGTTCGCTTTGGGCGGCCTTATGATTTCCATCGTTTCGCAAATCGGAGATTTGCTGATGTCTTACGTTAAGCGTTACTACGGCATCAAAGATTTTGGCAAGCTTTTCCCAGGTCACGGAGGTGTTCTTGACCGTTTCGATTCCATTTTTTCTGTTTCCATCGCTATGATGTGTTTGACAACTTTTGTTGACTTTTTCTGAGGTGATCTATGAATGATGTAACCTATCCATCCATCTCAATTCTGGGGTCAACGGGATCGGTAGGACAGCAAGCAGTTGACTTGGCAATTCAAAACAATATTCGTGTTAACTGTATTTCTGCCAATCGTAATGTTGATTTAATTGAGAAGCAAGCACTTGCTTTGGGTGTAGATGCTTGTGCTATGGCAGATCGCGATGCCGCAAAAGAACTTAAACGTCGTTTGTTTGGCACCAATATTGAGGTTTATGTTGGCACATACGGCATTTGCGAGATGGTGACAAAAAAATATGGTGACCGTGAGATTGTGCTCAATGCTATCCTTGGTGCATCCGGCTTGCGCCCCACTTTGGCTATCTTGGGTGCCGGCAAAAAACTTGCTCTTGCAAACAAAGAGTCTCTTGTTTGCGCAGGTGAATTTGTTATGCAACTTGCAGAAGCAAAGAAAACACAAATTTTGCCCGTGGATAGTGAACATTGCGCTATTTTTCAATGCCTGCGAGCAGGGAAGAAAGAAGAAATTAAGCGTTTGTTATTGACGGCTTCCGGTGGACCTTTCTATGGTATGACACGTGAACAACTCGCAAATGTCACACCTGAGCGTGCATTGGCACATCCCACTTGGAATATGGGCGCTAAAATCACCATTGATAGTGCTACTTTGATGAACAAGGGCTTTGAAGTCATCGAAGCCGCACATCTGTTTGGTGTCACTTCTGAGCAGATTGAGGTACTCATTCACCGCGAGAGCATAATGCATTCGGCGGTAGAATATATTGATAATAGTGTCATTGCGCAAATGTCTGTACCCGATATGCGCCATTGCGTACAGTATGCGCTGACGCATCCTGCGCGCACAGAAGCTATTATGGAGCCATTGGATTTTACCAAACTCGGTTCTTTGAGCTTTGCAAAGCCCGATACCGAAACCTTTGTGTTGCTGGATTTGGCAAAAGAAGCGCTTCGTCGAGGCGGAGCTTTTCCTGCTGTGCTCAATGCGGCAAATGAGGTTGCAGTTGAGGCATTTTTGAATGGAAAACTCAGCTTTACCGGTATTTTTGATGTTGTAACCAACACTTTTGAAGCCATTTCGGATGCAAAACGCATCTGGTCGGTAGAGGATATTTTTGCATTTGACGGAGCGGCACGTTCACTGGCAAATGAATTTTTAGAAAAGAGATAATCTCTAAAATGTTTTGGAGGAACCCAAATTGAACCCTTTGTATATTATTTATGCAATTCTTATTTTCGGACTTTTGATCTTTATTCACGAGCTCGGTCACTTTATCGTTGCACGTTTGTGTGGCGTTAAAGTCTTGGAGTTTGCCATTGGAATGGGCCCCAAACTGATTTCATGGAAAGGCAAAAAGAGCGGTACTCGCTACGCTTTGCGTGCTTTTCCCATTGGTGGCTTTGTCAATATGCTCGGTGAAAATGGTATGGAAGCCGTACAAGGTGGAAATGGAATAAAAGAAGAGGAGAGCAGCACCGAGGTACAAGAAGAAATTGAACTCTCTCCCGAACTTGCCAAGCAAGCATATTGCAACCAAAGCGTTTGGAAGCGTATTCTTATTTCTATCGCAGGACCCGCAATGAATATCATCCTCGGTGTTCTTTTAATGCTGGTCATCGTATTGGTGCAAGGGCTCAATTCTGCCGCAACCACCATTATTGCAGGCTTTCACGTGGAGTATGCCGCAGAAGAAGCACAACTCGGCTTTGAACCCGACGACTACTTGTATGCGGTAAACGGAAAGAGATTGCTTTCCTATACCGATTTTGCAGAAGCGGTAAAGAGCGCAAACGGTAATGGCATTACC
>JAZOMJ010000025.1:0-3557 GCA_045653865.1 Eubacteriales bacterium | reverse complement strand
GAATCTATCAATTGTCTTCCTAAGACCGCTTGGCCCCCGACTTATATTTTATTCCCGTAAGCGCTGATTGCATTGAGTATATCGAATATCCCGTTGCAGAGTAATCGATAATGCAAACAGATAGGGAAAATTTTGTGGAATTCAATAAAAGAAACAACAAAGGGCGGCAGAAATCTGCCGCCCTACTTTATATTCTATT
The DNA here is from genome assembly GCA_045653865.1 of Eubacteriales bacterium. Classification (GTDB taxonomy): domain Bacteria; phylum Bacillota; class Clostridia; order Oscillospirales; family CAG-272; genus UMGS1865. The sequence continues at coordinate 3,358 of JAZOMJ010000025.1, read as the reverse complement.
TGTTTTATCCTCTTTCAGGCATCAACAATCCATACCCGCCGTCATTTCTCTTGTAAACCACGCAAGTGTCCTCGCTTTGGTCATCGATGAATACGAAGAATTGGTGACCCAAGAGGTTCATTTGCAAAATGGCTTCCTCGGGAGACATCGGCTTGGCGGGGAAGGTTTTGGTGCGAATAATTTCTTCTTCTGTTTCGTCCGGGGTGTCGTCGTAGTATTCCTCAACCACGGGAACGAACACGGTCTCGCGCAAGCGACGCGCCAATTTTGTTTTGTTCTTGCGAATTTGGCGCTCAATGTTGGTTACGGCATCGTCGAGAGCATCGCGAAAGCTCTCGGCTCCAACCTCGCTGCGGAACAGTGTGCCCGCAGCGGCTATGGTGATTTCGATGCATTTTTGATTATGTTTACAGCTGAGCGTGGCGGTTGCCTCACCCTCGCCGGGGAAGAATTTTTCAAACTTAGCAAGCTTTTTTTCAATGAGGAGTTTCATATCCTCGTAGACGTTCATTTGTCTGCCAATTACGCTAATTTTCATCTTGCTTTCCTTGCCTTTCTTTTGGTATTGCAAGAGCTTCCTCTTGCACTTATAGTATATCACATTTTTCATCGTTTGTAAATATCGTACAAAAAATGTTTACATTTATAAAAAATAATTGTCGAAATTGCGAATAAAATTTCTGTTTTTTTGCAAAAAATAATTGACAAAGAGCAAAAAAAATGGTATAATAAAAAGGATGAGTGCTATCTTGGTGCTCATTTTTTACCTTTTTTGAGGAAAGGCGGTTGCAAAATGGAAAACGTCGAACAAACATTGCGCGAGTTGCGTGCCAAGCTTTTGTACCACGCAAAGCGCTACTACGTAGATGATGACCCCGAAATTTCGGACTATGAATATGATATGATGTACGCCCAATTGCTCAAGCTGGAGGCAGAGCATCCGGAGTTTTTTGACCCCACCTCTCCCTCGCAAAGAGTGGGCGGCAGACCGCTTGATAAATTTGAAAAAGTAACGCACGTTGTGCAAATGAACTCGCTTTCCGACGTCTTTTCTTTTGACGAGTTGCGCGAGTTTTTGGATCGCGTAGCTGCTACAGTTCCCGAGGCGGTTTATTCCATCGAGCCCAAAATCGACGGACTTTCGGTGTCTCTGCGCTATGAAAACGGCATCTTCGTGCAAGGTGCAACACGCGGCGACGGTTTTGTGGGCGAGGACGTTACGCAAAACCTCAAAACCATTTTCTCCATTCCCATGCAACTTTCCGAGCCGCTGAACCTGACTGTTCGCGGTGAGGTTTATATGCCGCGTGCCGTGTTTGAACGCATCAATTTGGCGCGTGAGAGCGCAGGGCAGGCATTGCTTGCCAATCCGCGCAATGCGGCGGCAGGATCGCTTCGTCAGCTCGACCCAAAAATTGCAGCTGAACGCAAGCTCGATATTTTTGTTTTCAATTTCCAAGAGGGAAGCCTCTATCTCGACGGTCACGAGCCTACCTCGCACACCGAAACGCTGGAACGTCTGTCGAAATTAGGCTTTAAGACCTTGGAGAACACTGCAACAGCTAACAGTGCCGAGGGCATTATTGCGCACATCGAAACCTTGGGCAAGCTCCGCGACGGACTTGCTTACGATATCGATGGCGTAGTTATCAAAATCAACGATTTGGCAACGCGCCGCGTGCTGGGCGAGGGAACCAACACGCCCAAATGGGCGGTTGCCTATAAATTCCCACCCGAGCAAAAGCAAACCAAGCTTGAGGATATTGTGGTTGCCGTTGGCAGAACCGGCGTTCTGACTCCCACCGCGGTGCTCTCTCCTGTGCGCTTGGCAGGCACTACCGTTTCGCGCGCAACGCTTCACAATCTCGAACTCATTCGCGAGCGCGATATTCGCATTGGCGACATTGTCACCGTGCAAAAAGCGGGAGATATCATTCCCGAGGTGGTCAAGTCGCATCCCGAGCTTCGTGCCCCCGATGTAAAAGAATTCTTTATGCCCGAATGTTGCCCCTCTTGCGGAGAACCTGTTTTCTATGATGCTGACGAGGGTGCGGCTACGCGATGCACAAACAGCCGTTGCCCGGCACAGCTTTCCCGTAGCATCGAGCATTTTGCATCCAAGGATGCTATGAGCATCGACGGTCTCGGGCCGCAAATCGTGGAGGCACTCCTGCAAAATAAACTGATTACCGATGCCGCAGATCTTTATTCTCTCACCATAGAGGACGTTTCCCAAATGGAGAGAATGGGTGAAAAATCCGCGCAAAACCTCATAGACGCTATCGAAAAATCGAAAAATGCAGGGCTTGAACGCTTGGTTTATGCCCTCGGTATTCGCAACGTTGGAGAAGTTGCGGCGGCGGCACTTGCGGCGCATTACGGCACCCTTGAAGCTTTGCAAAGCGCAACAGTTGAAGAACTTTGCACCATCGAAGATTTCGGTCTTATCACCGCAGAATGTGTTACCAATTTCTTCTCGCATCAACAAAACATTCAGCTTTGTCAACGCTTGACAGCGGCAGGGCTCCTGACCGTTTCCACCGCAAAACCTGCGGACGATCTCTTTAAGGGACTTACCTTTGTGCTCACGGGCACACTTCCCACCATGTCGCGCGACGAGGCAGGGGAGAAGATCAAAGCGGCAGGCGGCAAGGTGTCGGGTAGTGTCTCGGCAAAGACTCATTTTGTAGTAGCAGGCGAGGCGGCGGGCTCCAAACTCACCAAAGCACGCGCGCTCGGCGTTCCCGTCATCGACGAGGAAACGCTGATGCGTATGATTGCAGAAAGAACAACAACACCGTAATTTATAAAAAAGAACCGAAACGAAAATGCCGTTTCGGTTCTTTTGCACTTTTTTGGCAAAAGACTTTACAAATGGCAAAAAGTGTGCTATACTGATACCACATCCAATTTATTCTAAAAGAAAAGGAGAAAGAAGATGAAAAAGACTATCAAAACCGCTGTGTTGCTTTGCTTAACGGTATTCATTTTGCTTTCGGCGGTTTCCTGTAACGGATTTGTCCCTTTTGAAACCGGAACAGCTGAATCCAATGGTAGCGGAATTGCTGACATTCTAACCGAAAAGGTTGATGGCGGAACGCGTATTACCATTAAGTATGCCAATAGCGAAAAAGAAGATGCTGTGTTTATTATTCCCGATGAACAAAAGGAAAGCACAGAGCTCAAAGACCGTGAGATTATCAAAGTAGAAGTCATAGACGGTTATCTATGGGTATATTATACCGACGCACCGGAGGAACCTGTGAATGTTGGTCGCCTCCCCGAAGAAGATATGCCCCCCGAGGAAACAACTCCAGAGGTAACCACCCCCGAGATTACCACTCCCGAAATAACCACA
>JAZOMJ010000024.1:0-3225 GCA_045653865.1 Eubacteriales bacterium | reverse complement strand
CCTCCGCAGGCACAAAGGACCGTCAGCATCAAAAGCGCCAATAATACGCAAAGGATCTTTTTCATTCTTTTTCTCCGTTTCTTTCTGCATAATAGGCGTCAAGCTTTCCCTGCCAGACGGCGGCAAGCGCCGCGTCTTCCTTTTGGGAGGTCACGCCGTGATTTTCCACTAAGATCTTGCCAAAATAAGAGGTCATCTTCTCGGCACCGTAGACGTTCAGGTGAGCACCTGCATCGTAGGTATCGGTGCTCCAATCAATGCCAATTTCCCCGTCAAGAGGAATAAAATTATAGTAATCTACGCCTTTTTCATTTGCCCACGCCACGATTTGTGCATCCCACTCATCGTACCAATGGTATTTCCAGTTGTTGGTGGGGGCTTTGATAAGGATGAATTCCACGCCTTTTTCTTCGCACAGTGCGCGCATTTTTTCAAGGTATGCAAAACCGATTTCGGGCAGCGTATAGTCCGGGAGAGGTCTTGCAGAAATATTGCTATCTGCCTTGGGAGCAATTGCGGTTTGCATCAAATATCCGTTGTGCGAAACCGTGTCGCGATGGAAAAGGTATTTCCAATCCTCGTCGGTGAGCTTGCTCCAACGGCTGTGAAAACGTAACAGCGGAAAAACGTAGGAAAGAAAGCTTTCATCCTTGGTCATTGAGGCTTTGATGGCATCGATTTTTGAGGTCGACCACTCCATACCGTCAAGCGTCATACGGTTGTATGCCTCGTTTTGCGGTTCTCCGTATTTGATGGCAAGCACGTTAAAAACCACCGCCTTGGGGGTTTCGCGCTTGAGGGTTTCCTCTAAAAGATAGTAGGATTGCCAAATGAGTTGTTGTGCGCTACCACGCACGTAGGATGTAATGCCGTACTCCTGCCAAAGTGTGGGGGGCGTAAAGCATTCGTAAACCTCGCAGTCGCCAATAAAAACAACATCGTGATTGGTTGTCTCATTGTAGTATTCGGCAATGAGTGCACCATCTTGCGAGGAGGTCATATATTTGGGCGTGACCAGCATTTGCACAAAGCCAAGCAAAAGAATGGCGGCGAGCAAAATAGCGGTGCACGAAATGAGTGTTTTTTTCATAAATCTCCTTACGTTAGGTCATGAAAAATGAAGAATCATAGCAACAATAACGTTGATGTAAGCAAAAACCGACAAGGTTCCGCCAATGCGAATCGTCCATTGGTTGATTTTTTGCGTGGTTGGCTGTGAGATGTGGCAGATGTATTTTTGATAAATCAAAACTCCAAAAAATGCACCGAGCGTGTTTAAAATGATGTCTTCGAGTGAGAAAACACCAAAATTTGCAAACAGTTGCGTGCACTCTATCACCGCGGAAAACGCAAAAGCCGAGAAAACAGTTCTCTTTTTATCCCAGAAAAAGGATGCGTAAATTCCCCACGGCATAAATAGCAGAACATTGAGAACAGTAACCAAACATCCGCGGATTTGCAACCAACGGTTGCTCTCAACCAAAAAATCGAAAAAGTGAAATCCGTTGAAAAAGCGGTCTGCAAGCGTCATTTGCGGATTGATGTGGATAACGGAAACAGCCGAAAATTTGAATATAATTGCCCAAATGAGCAGCAACAAATAGATGCCTGCGGCAAAGAGAAGCGTTTTTGTGCCCTCTGTCGGCTTTGTTTGCGGTGCAAACAAGCGGTGCCAGATGGTTTTGATTTTCTTCACTTGCTTCCCTCCCCCACGTGTGTTTTGAACTGTTGATAAATGAACTGTGACGCATCATAGCCGATGCCGTATGCGCCAAAAATGAGAATGACAACAACGAGCGCGCAAACACCTGCGAACCACACAACGGGCTTTTCTGCCACGCGGCGATGCACGGGAGTCTCCCTGCCAAGGCGATCGAAAACGTTGATAACAACAACACCGCCAAGAATGATGCACCACTCGGCAATGCCGAGACCAAACGAGGTGAATCCTCCCGTCAAGAGGTCACCAATATTCCATTTTGTGAGCATACTGCCCCACAAACGAAAGGTCTTGGGCACGTCGCGATAGCAATCAAGACTGCGGATGAGTCCCATTAAGAGGAAGGTGCGCGTCATTTGCCACAAATGCCAAGCTTTTGTCTCTCCTACGCGCGGAAAACGCTTGTGGAAGACACGAAAGAGGGGTTCAAGCTCACGCGAGACGAGAATCACAAGGCAGTTGAGCAGTCCCCAAACAATAAAGTTCCATCCCGCACCGTGCCAAAGACCTGTCAAAAACCAAGTCGCGATGGTGGCGGTGTAAACAGGCAGGCGCATACCAAAGCCCTTGCCAAGCTTTTTTGTGGCGGTAAGGGAGAGCTTTTGCATTCCCTTGGAAACCGACAGAGGGTAAAAGATGTAATCGGTGAACCACGTGCCCATGGTGATATGCCAGCGGTTCCAATACTCCTTGGTGGAACGCGATGCAAAGGGGCGGTTAAAGTTTTCGGCAAGACGAATGCCCATCGCCTCGGAAAGACCAATGGTGATATCGATGCCGCCGGTAAAGTCGCCGTAAATTTGTGCGGAATACAAAACGATGAGCACAAACACGTATGCACCGTCGAATTTATCGGATTGTTCAATGAGTGTTTTGATGCCGATCATTGCAGTGTCGGCAACAATTAGTTTTTTAAAATAACCCCACGCTACGCGGAAAAGTCCTGCGCGCAGGTTGGTAGCATCCAATTTGTGTTCCCCGATGAGTTGCTCGTGGAGATCGCCAAATCGGCTGATGGGTCCTTGCAACAGTTGTGGGAAGAAAGAAACGAACAAAAGAAGCTTTGCAAAATTCTCCTCTGCCCTCACCTTTTTGCGGTAAACGTCGATGAGATACCCCATCGATTGGAAGGTGTAAAAAGAGATGCCGAGCGGCAACAACAGTGACGGAACAGTGAGCTTTTTTGCGTTGAACAAAGACAGAATGCTATTGACGTTCCCTACCGCAAAGGCGGTGTATTTGAGGACTGCCAACATTCCAAAGCCGAGGATGAGTCCGACGGTCAAGATGCGCAGGCGCTTCTTTTTTTCTTTGGCGCGATAAGCCTTGCGCTCCTCTTTAGAGAGCGTAGCGCGGTTTTCTTCCACATAGGCATCCTCTCGGTCGGCAAAATGCTGCAACGTGTGACCCGTCAAGAAGGTCACAAAGAAAGTATACAGAATAAAAATCAGATATTCTTCCCCAGCCAATGTATAAAAACATAAGCTTGATAGCAATAGCACCTT
>JAZOMJ010000023.1:0-7126 GCA_045653865.1 Eubacteriales bacterium | reverse complement strand
CAAAATTTGATGAAAGGAGCGCACAATGCAAGGAGAAAGACAAACACTCTCGGTTACACAACTCAACGAATATCTCAAAATGGTTCTCGACGGTGACCGTGTGCTTTCCAACGTATTTGTGCGCGGTGAAATATCCAATTTCAAGCTCTATTCATCGGGACACGCTTACTTTACCCTCAAAGACGATGCAGGGCAACTCAAGTCGGTCATGTTTCGCTCTTACTGCTCGCGTTTGATTTTCAAACCCGAGGACGGTATGCGCGTGATTGCTCACGGACGTGTTTCGGTGTATGAAAGTAGCGGACAGTATCAACTCTACGTTGACGATATGCAACCCGACGGTGCAGGTTCATTGGCTATGCGTTTTGAACAACTCAAGCGCAAACTTGCCGCTGAGGGGTTGTTTGAGGAATCTCGCAAACGTCCTCTGCCACCAATGCCTTGGCGCATCGGTGTTATCACATCTCCATCCGGTGCGGCAGTGCACGATATCATCAACGTGCTTGGCAGAAGATTTCCTGCGGCACAAATGATTCTATATCCCAGTGAGGTGCAAGGTGCACAAGCGCCTGCACAACTGATTTCGGGTGTGGAATTCTTTTCGATGACGGGTCTTGTTGACGTTATTATTCTCGGTCGCGGCGGTGGCTCTGCCGAGGACCTTTGGGCGTTCAACGATGAAAACTTGGCGCGTGCGGTAGCATCTTGTGGCATTCCTGTGATTTCAGCGGTTGGACACGAGAGTGATTTTACCATTTGCGATTTTGTAGCAGACCGTCGCGCTCCCACTCCATCGGCGGCGGCAGAAATAGCCGTTCCCGATATGGGCGAAATTTTGCGCGGCTTTGCATCTCTCAAAGTTGGATTGCAAACATCTATGCAAAAGCGCATCACACAAGAAAAACGCTTTTTGGAGCAATTGACCGCTTCGCGCGTGTTTAGCCGTCCCGACCAAATGTTGGATGGTTTTCGTATGCGTCTTGATGAGTGCGAGGCAAATCTCAATCGCACAGTCAATCAAGCACTTTTCCAAAAGAGACAGAATGCTGCCGCCTTGGCAGGAAAATTGCAGGCGCTCAACCCCTTATCCATTCTTTCGCGTGGATATGCTACGGTTAGCAAGGATGGCGTCGCTCTGACAAGTATTAAACAAATTCACGATAACGATACGCTGGATATTCGTATGGCGGACGGTTCGGTTCGCGCAACAGTATCACAACGAAAGGATATACAACAATGACAAAGAAAACAATTACCTTTGAGGCGGCAATGGAACGCTTGGAGGAAATAACGCGACTTTTAGAGTCGGGTTCTGAAGGACTTGATGAATCGCTCAAACTCTATGAAGAGGGCGTTTCTCTGATTCGTTTGTGCACACAAAAATTGGAGAGTGCCGAGCAAAGCGTAAAGGTTTTGCAAATGGGGGAAGAGGGAATTGCCTTGGTCGATTTTGAAGGTAAGGGAGAAAAGGCATGATAAACGAAGCTTTGGAGCTTTTGATGCATCGCAATGCGGTGCTCACCGAAGATGCTCTGCGCAAATATTATGCAGATGACCCTGACTTGCAAATTTTGTTGGATGCCGAGCGTTATAGCCTTTTTGCAGGAGGTAAGCGCATTCGTCCAATGCTCACACTTGAATTTTGCCGTCTGTTTGGCGGTGATGAGGCGGTGGCTTTGCCGTTTGCTTGTGCTGTGGAAATGATTCACACATACTCGCTTATCCACGATGATCTTCCTTGTATGGATGATGACGAGCTTCGTCGCGGCAAGCCTTGCAATCACAAGGTGTTTGGCGAGGGAATGGCACTCTTGGCAGGAGACTCGCTCCTGACGGGTGCTTTTGAAGCGGCGGCAACCAATGTGGAAGCAGGCCCCGAGATTTCTGCAATGGCAGTTGCATATCTTGCAGGATGTGCAGGTCGCTACGGTATGATTGGCGGTCAAGTTATGGACGTTGAGGGCGAGGGCACGGAAATGAGCCTTGAGGCGTTGCTCAAAATGCACTCTTTCAAAACAGGAGCACTGATTGGTGCATCCTGCGTTTTGGGCGCTCTTGCGGCAGGCGTTCGCTTTGACAATCCTTGCATGCAAGATGTTATCACCTATTCCGAAAACATTGGTTTGGTCTTCCAAATCATTGATGATATTCTCGATGCCACCGCAACCGAAGAACAACTCGGCAAAAGCGTTGGCAGTGATCAAAAACACAAAAAGAATACCTTCCTCAACTTCTATTCGGTAGAGGAAGCACGCTTTTATGCGGAACAACTCACAAGAGAGGCGGTTACGGCTCTCAAACGATATCCCGACTCCGATGCACTGATCTCTCTTGCACAATGGTTGCTTACAAGAGAGAAATAATTTGACAGAGAAAGAAAAAGATCATGAAAGATTTAATCACAAACTATTACCTTATTTCTGCCACATCTGCTTGGCTTTTAGCACAGATTATCAAAGTTTTTACAGGGTTTTTCAAGGAACAAAAATTCACTGTAAAGGCTCTGCTTTTCGGAACCGGTGGAATGCCCAGTTCTCATACTGCAACGGTTGCAGGTCTTTGCACGGCTTGCGCACTTGGAGAGGGATTTGGTTCTTCGTCTTTTGCAATTGCAGGCGTTCTTGCCATTATTGTTATGATTGACGCAACCGGTGTTCGTCGCGAAACAGGAAAACAATCCCGTGCGCTCAACATTATTGTTGAAGAGTTGTTTAAGTCGGATGACGTAAGAGCATTTGATACTCACTTTAAGGAATTGATCGGTCACACCCCTCTGCAAGTTATTTTTGGCTTTATTACAGGTATGGCGGTAGCAATTGCACTTTCCTTTGTTCCCGTGTTCGGCGTATCTCTGTTTGTATGAGAGCAGATCTCTTTTTAGTTGAAAAAGGGTATATTTCCAGCCGCAAAAAAGCTCAAACGTTGATTGAAGAGGGTAAAGTATGCATCGACGGCAAACCGCTGAAAAAAGCCGCACTGCAAATTGACGACGGTGAGCACACCGTTGAAATTGCACAAAGCGATGAGGTTCGCTTTGTTGGACGCGGTGGCTTGAAATTGGAAGCGGCGTTGGATGCTTTCGGTATTGATGCTTGCAACAAAATAGCACTCGATATCGGTGCCTCTACGGGTGGCTTTACCGACTGTCTTTTGCAACGCGGTGCAAAAAAAGTTTATGCCATAGATGCAGGTGTTGGACAGTTAGCAGCAAGTCTTTGCGCCAATCCGTCAGTTGTATCCATTGAAAAACTGAATGCGCGCAATCTTTTGCCCGAACACATCGACAATACCCAAGTCGATTTGATTGTAATGGACGTATCCTTTATTTCCGCCACCTACATCATTCCGCAATTTCCGGCTCTTATGAACGAGACGGGTGAGGCGGTTTGCCTTGTAAAACCGCAGTTTGAGGTGGGACGCGCCATGATTGGAAAAGGCGGTATCGTTCGAGATGCTGAGGCGCACTTGGGAGCCATCAAACGCGTATGTGCTTGTGCCGAGAGTGTGGGGCTTGTTCCTGTGGCACTCATTCCGTCGCCTATTGAAGGGGGAGACGGCAACCGTGAATTTTTACTGCATCTTGTTCGCCAAAATATTGGTCGCGAGATGCTATCTGATAAACAAATGATTGAAGTAACAACAAAGTAAATGACCGAAGGAGGCGATAACAGTGCTTAAAATTGCATTGATCACCAATTTTAATATTCCCGAAAAGGCAAATGCTGCATCAGCGGTGGCTGAGCGTTTGGCAGGCAAGGATTGCCGTATTCTTGTAGCCGCATTCAACAAAGAAAAATTGATGCGTGCCGGCAAGCATCGCAATGAATTTGTTTATATGCCACTGGAGGCGGTTTATTCCGAGGCAGATATTATTATTGTTTTGGGTGGAGACGGAACTATACTTGAGGTAGCACGTCGTGCGGCAACCCGCGGCACCCCCATTCTCGGTATCAATCTAGGGAGACTCGGATACATGGCAGAACTTGAAATGTCGGGACTTGATGGATTGGACGCACTCTTTAATGGAAATTATACACTCGATCGCCGTTCGATGTTGCGTGTAGAACTGTTTTCCGGCAACGAGCTCAAATCTTTCTGCTATGCACTCAACGATGCCGTTATTTCCAACGGCTCGGTTTCGCGCATTGTTGACTTGGAGCTTTTGCAGGGCGGTAAGCACGTGGCAAATTATCGTGCCGACGGTCTGATTATTGCAACACCCACGGGTTCCACGGCATATTCTATGTCGGCAGGCGGTGCTGTGGTAGATCCCGCAGTTCCTTGCTTCTGTGTAACCCCTATTTGTCCGCACTCTTTCGGTGCGCGTCCCCTAATTTTCTCTGATACCACTTTGCTTGAAGTGCGCAATACTTGTGTAAGAGAAAAAATGCTTTATTTGACCGTTGACGGTCGCATGAATTTTGAACTTTACCGTAATCAAACGGTTCGTATTACAAAATCCGATCTCAAAACCAATTTGATTCGTTTGACACCCAGTAGCTTTTATAGCAATCTTCGTGCCAAAATGAGATCCACGCAAATGGATTAAGGAGGGCACTATGAAAAGAATTCGCCAAGAAAAAATGTTGGAGTTGATATCCAAATATGAAATTGATACACAAGATGAACTGATTGAACGCCTGCGCGAGAGCGGCTTTGAAGTTACACAAGCAACCGTTTCTCGCGACATTCGCGAGCTCAAGATTTCCAAAATGACAACTGGTAAGGGAACATACCGCTATGTTCTCCCCAAGCAAACGGCTCCCACATCCAATATGAAGTTTAATTCTGCGTTGATTGATGCGCTTATCAGTGTTGACTACGCGTGCAACATTGTTGTGCTCAAAACCCATGCGGGTCTTGCAAATGCAGTTGCTGTTGGATTGGATTCTATGCACCTTGAAAATATTTTGGGATGCGTTGCAGGCGACGATACGATTATGCTCGTTTCCCGAAGCGAAGAATCTGCAAAGGTGATTTCCGACCGCTTTCAGGGCATGGTTAAATAAAGGTAGATAATGCTCACATCACTACACATTGAAAACATAGCCGTTATTCGTTGCGCGGATTTGGATTTGTCTCTCGGTTTTTCTGCTCTTACAGGCGAAACCGGTGCGGGTAAATCGATGATTGTCGATAGTATCAACCTGCTCTTGGGCAATCGTACATCTCGCGAAATGATTCGTTCGGGAGAGACGAGTGCTACGGTGAGTGCCGTATTTGAGGAACTTTCCGATGTAGTCGTTTCACAAATCGCAGAGATGGGATTTGATATTGAAGATGCTTCTGTCATGCTTTCCCGTACCATTTCGGTTGACGGTCGCTCTCAAACACGCCTCAACGGCCGTGTCATTACGCAGGCAATGCAAAAGGAGATTGCTCGTTTGCTCATCAGTATTCAAGGGCAATCCGATAGCCAAAGCCTTTTGCAAAAGAGTCGCCACCGCGAGCTGTTGGATGCTTACGGCACCTCAAAAGATGCCTTTGGCAATTACACTACTGCGTTTGAAAAATTAAAAAAATGTCGCAAAGAGGTATTGGCACTTTCGCAAGACAGTGCTGAAAAACTCCGTCTTTGCGAAATGCTCAAATATCAAATCGAAGATATCGATTCAATGAAACTTAAAGATGGGGAAGAAGAAGCACTCATCAAAGAGCGCGACCGACTTTCCAATCTCGAACGCATCAATAAGCAAACAGGCACCATTTGTCGTCTTTTGCGCGACTCCGAAAAAGGAAATGCCTACGACGTTATTCGCCGTGCCGAAACACTTCTGGAGTCTCTGAATGGTCTTGTTGATGATGCCGATGCGCTCACTTCGCGCCTATCCTTTGCCGCATCTGAAATCGAAGATGTTGCCGAAACCGTGCGTTCTTATATGGATGATGACCGCGAGGACCCAACTGCGAGAATCGACCGCATTGAAGGTCGCCTTGAAGGTATCGCAAAACTCAAGCGCAAGTATGGGGCGGATGTTGCCGCAATTTTGGCTTTCCGTGCCGATGCCGCCGCGCGTTTGGATGCATTGGAAACCTCGGATGAGCGTTTGGCAAGCTTGCAAAAGCAGGTAGAAGTGCTTACCAAAACTGCCGAAAAATATGCCGCAGTTCTGCATCAAGCGCGCAAGAATGCCGCAAAAGAAATTGTTGCGCAGGTTACCGAGTCGCTCTCGTTTTTGGATATGCCAAAGGTTCGTTTTGAGATTGCCATCAATCCCACCGAACTCGGTGAATACGGTGCCGATGATATCGAATTTTTGATTGCTACCAATCCCGGCGAGCCGCTTTTGCCGCTTTCCAAAATTGCATCGGGCGGTGAACTTTCCCGTATGATGCTAGCGCTTCGTTCGGTTCTCAACGATCACGACGGTGTAGATACGGTTATTTTTGACGAAATTGGTACCGGTGTTTCGGGCAAAACCTCACGCAAAATCGGCATCAAGCTCAAAGAGACCGCAAAGAGTGGAACACAAGTGCTTTGTGTTACACACTCTGCGCAAATTGCATCTCTTTCCAATAACCATTACCGCATAACCAAACACGAGCGCGATGGCAGAGCCGAAACCGATGTTCAACTCTTGAACTTTGGGGAACGCATCGACGAGATTGCGCGTATTCTCGGTAGCATCGAACCCACCGAGGCGCAACGCAATGCCGCGCGTGAAATGATTGAGGAATACAAATAATATGCAAAAAACAAATGCAATGCGGCGTTTGGATGCCGCCAAAATTCCTTATGAAGTGCTCGAATACGAGGTTGACGAAAACGATCTTTCGGGCATGCATATTGCCGAGCAACTCGGTTTTCCACCCGAACAAATGTTTAAAACGCTTGTAGCAAAGGGAGATAAAACGGGACCGTTAGTCTTTTGCATTCCCGTAGCCGAAGAGATTGATCTTCGCCGTGCCGCAAGCATTACGGGAAACAAAAAGATCGAAATGATCCACGTTAAGGATCTTTTGGCGCTCACAGGGTACATTCGTGGGGGTGTTTCTCGCATTGGTATGAAGAAGACCTTTGCCACGTACATTCACGAAAGTGCCTTGCAATTTGAGCGCACTACGGACAGTTCCGGAACGCGTGGAGCACAATTGCTCTTACCTCGTGCCGCGCTTTTGCAATTTT
>JAZOMJ010000022.1:0-2878 GCA_045653865.1 Eubacteriales bacterium | reverse complement strand
TAGGACCGAGAACCTTACCCAAACGACCAATAACACCCATCATATCGGGAGTGGCGATAACAACGTCGAATTCAAACCAGTTTTCAGACTGGCTCTTGGTAACGAACTCTTCAGCGCCAACGTAATCAGCGCCAACTGCCTTTGCAGCCTCAGCCTTGTCGCCGCGAGCAAAAACGAGGGTTCTCACGGTCTTACCGGTACCGTGGGGAAGAACGATAGCGCCGCGAACCTGTTGGTCGGCGTGACGGGAGTCAACGCCCAAGCGGATGTGCGCCTCTACCGTTTCGTCAAACTTTGCTTTTGCGGTCTGGCAAACCAAATCAAGAGCCTCAGCGGCGTCATACAATTTGGCTTTTTCAATCAATTTTGCGCTTTCAACATATTTCTTTCCGTTCAACATTTTCCGTTCCTCCTTACTCTTCCACCGTAACGCCCATGCTGCGCGCGGTGCCCGCAACCATGCTCATAGCGGCTTCCAGAGAAGCGGCGTTCAGGTCCTTCATTTTGATTTCCGCAATCTTTTTGAGCTGTTCCTTAGAGAGAACGGCAACCTTGGTTTTGTTAGGAGTAGCGGAAGCAGTCTCGATGCCGCATTCCTTCTTAATCAGAACGGCTGCGGGAGGAGTCTTGGTGATAAATGTGAAAGAACGGTCAGCATAAACCGTGATAACAACAGGGATAATCATACCCATATCGTTCTTGGTTCTTTCGTTAAATTCCTTGGTAAAGTTGGGGATAGAAACACCGTACTGACCAAGTGCGGGACCTACCGGGGGAGCGGGAGTTGCCTTGCCGGCAGGAAGTTGGAGTTTAATATATCCGGAAATTTTCTTTGCCATGATTCTGTACCTCCTGATGTGGTGATTGATTCGGAAGAATGTTAAGTTTTTTTCTTCCTCCCACGTGCGCCCTATTGGGCATTGGCAAAAAGGGAATGATTATTATCATTCGTTCACGCAAACATCCTCAACGTTGACAATAACGGGAATGTCGCGTCGACCCGTAGACACAAGCACAGTAACCTGCTTTCTGTCTTCGGAGATTTCTTGAAGAACACCCTCGTAGCCCATAAAGGAGCCGGAAACGAGCTTGACCTTCATACCGACCTTCAAAATAAAGTTTTCTTCCACGACCTTTGTTTCCACACCGAAGAAAGCAACCTCCTCTTCGGTGAGGGGAACGGGCTTAGACCCGGGACCCACAAAACCGGTCACGCCGGTGATGTTTCTGACAACATGCCAGCTTTCATCGGTCATCGTCATCTTCACCAACACATAAGCGGGGAAAATCTTGGTTTCAACTTCCTTAACCTGTCCCTTTTCATTAGAAACAAGAGATTTTTCAATCGGAATGGTCACTTCATAAATCAAGTGCCCAAGACCACGGTTTTCAACGATCTTTTCAAGGTTGGCCTTTACTTTGTTTTCATAGCCGGAATACGTGTGAACAACATACCATCTGGGACCAAGGTTCATCTCATCAAAATCGCTCATCGTTTCACTTCCTTATCTGAGGAAATATCCAAGATTACGAAGCCCGATAACACCGTATTCAAGACCGGTATCAACAAGAGCAATCGCAACGCTCAGAATAACGACCAAGACGACAACAACAAGAGAACTTCTAAACGTTTCTTTGCGAGACAGCCAAACAACCTTTTTCATTTCGCTGACATAGTCGCGGAAAAACTTTTTGATTTTTTTCCAAGTGCGAACAAAAAAGTTGGGCTTTTTCTCGCCTTTTGTTTTAGTTTCTGCGGCAGAGGAAGAAACCTCCTCTTCGGGCAGCTTTTCGTTTACATCAGCCATTTTTGTTCCTCCCTGTTCCTTACTTTGTTTCTTTGTGCAGGGTGTGTTTGCGGCAGAAGCGGCAGAACTTGTTTAATTCGATTCTGTCCGGGTCGTTCTTTTTGTTTTTCATTGTGTCATAATTTCTTTGCTTGCATTCCGTGCAGGCAAGGGTAATTTTGACTCTCATGTGCGGCACCTCTTTCTTTCTTATTATTTTAACCGGTTAAAAAAACCGGGTACCTCCCTCAATGTCGGCACTTTTTTGCGCCCCTTGTCCCAGAAAAAAGCGCACAAAAAAAGACCTCTCCGACAGAGGTATTATGATAATATCATATTTCTTCTTTTTTGTCAATAGGAAAACAAAAGGTTTTTGCAATATTTTTCAAAAGTTTTTACTATATTTATATGTCTTTGCTATATCCTCGCGCTTTCAGAATGAAAAAAAGGACGAAAAAACAAAAACTCCCACCTTTTGCTCTTGACATTCCCCCTTTTTTTTGATACAATAATCCCACCGACATCATTCTGCACTATGCATTTTGCATTCTCATTCTGCATTCTGTATTATACCATCGGGGTGTGGCGCAGTTGGGGAGCGTTCCGAGCGCCGCCGGTGGCGGAAGAAGCGAGGAAAAGCGAGTGGCAGTGACTTGGCGATTGGCAAGTTGCTTACGCAACGCAGACAGAGCCCTAGTCACAACAGGAAGCGCACGTGCTTTACGCGCACTATAACTATATTTCAGGAAGGGCGAGCAAAGCACATCGCTCTGTCTATAATTTAATATTTCGAGGTGTGGCGCAATTGGTAGCGCGCTAGCTTTGGGAGCATGCAGGCGGCTTTCGCTTCTTGATTTTTCAAACGCTCGAAAACCCGATTTTCGCTTGCGAAAATGTGTAAACGATTGACTTTTTCGGCTGTTACCCTTTTCAAAAAAACACCGACAAAATGTTTTGACCACAGATTTGACCGCTTACGGAAAATGACCTAAAAATCGAATATTTTTCACACTTCGGGGTGTGGCGCAGTTGGTAGCGCGCGACGTTTGGGACGTCGATGCCGCAGGTTCGAACCCTGTCACTCCGACCAC
>JAZOMJ010000021.1:0-13275 GCA_045653865.1 Eubacteriales bacterium | reverse complement strand
ACGATTGCAAGCTTTAACCATACGCCCACGTCATTTCTTGTAGAAAGGAATAACGAAACGGCAAAAACCGCAGCTGACATAACAATGGCGCTGACACCTGCCCCGGTTTCGTTGGGATTGTTGGCTTGATCATTAAAGGTTGCATATTGCTCGTATTGCGGATTCATGATATCACTCTCCGCGCTGGAAAACAGATGCGCAAGATAGATACCGCAAATCATCACACCTATGCAGACAGCATCACTTTGAGAAAGCCCTGCTTCAATTCTAAAAATATTGATGGTAAAGGCCAATCCCGCAAAAGCTATCAGCATGGGGAACAAGAGTTTGGAAAGCAGTAGCGTCACATACGGTGTGGGTTGCACCTTGTTGAGATAGGAGCTGGAACCATCTCGACTGTAAACCGATGCGATATCAATATTCGTCATAAGCATAATAAGCAAAATAATGACGATATTGAAACATATTGTCATTTGTCTGCCCACAAAATTTGTATCCATAGAGGAATAAATAATGTTGAGCAAATAAATTACGATGGGCATAACCACGATCAAAATACCGCCCAATTTGATGAACATATTGGAACGAATGCCCATGATGAACTCCTTTTTGATCGCAGATAAGAAAGGTCGTACCTTGCGATTGGTGCGTGGGCGAACCTTATCTTTCTTTTTGAATTCAAACGGTGTAGACGCCATTCGATAGAACAGGGGTCTGGAGCACAAGAAGCAGAGCAAAAGCAATGCACATCCAATGCCTACCAATAACAACAATGTTGTAAGCGTGCCTGAGTGGAACAAAGCGTTTGAAAGACTAACAACTCTACCAACGATCAATTCGGTAAAGGCGCGAATGGGAACAAGAAGCAATACGATTTTTTCTGCGGTAGGAGACATACTGTAAAGAGGGTTATCAAGTTTTTCCGGAATGTCAATACATTCAAAAAACTTCGACATTGCTGTTCTGATTTCCAGCCAGCTTTCTTCAAAGTTGATATCATCCGGAATCAAGCCAATCAGCCACCAAGCAAAGAAAACGAGTCCTCCACCCAAAACAATATACAGCAGGTACTGTAACACCTTGACACGGTTGAGGAAAATATACAAAAACATTGCGGGGATAGAGAGCAGAGCCGCCAACAAAACGGGAATGCTCGATATCAGCACAAACATCAATATCAACCAAAGATAAAAAAGCAATCCTTTGGCATCATGCAAGCCATACTCTCTTACAGCCAACCCATATGCAATAAACATAGGAATGGTGAACATAAAGCTCTTTCTAAACTCGTAAATGTAGTAGGTAACAAGTTTGGAGAAGAACACAAGAGAGGGTGTTGCAGGGAAAGTAAGCAAAACGGTATTGTCTCTGGAAAAATACAGCGACTTCATCAATCCTATCGTATCTGTCACAAGCGAAAGCAACAGCATAACGCCAAAGATCAATGAAAGAACAGATACCGGAATATCCTTGCCATACGAAAATACGTTGAATGACTTGGCAAAATAGAATATCACCGCTATAATTGCCGTAATAGCTGCAAACTCAATAAAAAGCCAAGTCAGCTTGAATATCAGCTTGCGTTTGGAACGCATATAGCTCATATCCATTTTTTCTTTGAGCTGCATTTTGACAAGCGTAACAAGTGCTCGCCATTTTTCAAGGAAGGATTCAACAAATCCACCCTTTTTCAGCTTTGTTTTTGTCATACCGTTTCTCCTTTGAGAACGGTTTTTGCGGCAGCATCCTTAACAGAGACGGGAGATTGCGTGTTACCGTCAATCATGCCCATATAGAACTGCTCAAGCGGAATGCCGCTTTCCTTAATTTCCGCAACCGTCTTTGTGCAAAGAATTTGACCCTTGCGAATAATGGCAATGCGATCGCAAATATTTTCTACAACGTCAATGATGTGGCTGGAGAAGAATACGATGTTGCCGCGAGATGCATGCTCTTTCATACATTCCTTAACCTGGAAGATGGATTCGGGGTCAAGACCTGTCAAGGGCTCGTCCAATATCCAAATCTTGGGGTTGTGTACGAGTGCCGACATAATGGTGATCTTTTGCTTCATACCGTGGGAATAGGTCTTCATCGGGTTGTCGATGGCAGTTTCCAAACGGAATCTCTTTACATACTCGGCAATGCGCTCGTCACGTTCTGCACGGGAAACGTTGTAAAGGTCTGCAATGTAGTTGATGTATTCTCTACCGGTCAGGTTTTCGTAAAGTGCGTAGTGGTCGGGAACAAAACCAATTTGCATTTTGGCTTCTACAGATTGTTTTTCTGCATCGTAACCGGAAATTTCAATTTGTCCGGAAGTGATGGTTTGAATACCAACGATCGACTTGATGATGGTAGATTTACCTGCACCGTTGGGGCCAAGGAAGCCAAAGATTTGACCACCGTCAATTTCAAGGTTTGCTTTATAAACAGCGTAAACATCGCTGGTGGAATATCGTTTTGAGAAATCACGAAGAATCAGTTTGCCTTCGTTTTGGGGATTCATAGGTTCCTGCATACTGCGTCCTGCAAGTTGTGCCTCAAGCGCCAATCTGTCGGCCTTAATCTTGCGATTCCTTTCTGTAATGATTTCATAAGTATCGGTGATTTCAAACGCTTGTTCGTAAAGGAACCACATAGCAAAGGAAAGTACTATGTAAACCACGAAGTAAAGCGATTGATACACGGGATAAATCAAGAGATTGAGATCTCCGAGTGTAAATTCAAATGTGATTTTGCGCAAATCTTCTGCCCACTTACCCAACTTGTCCGCAATAAAGTCTGAGTTGATGAAAAAGAAGTCAACCGAGTGTCCTTCGGCGGTGAGCCACGCATTCATAAACAGAACAAGCGCGTAGTATCCAAAGAACGCTACGAGAGAATAGATAAACTGCTTCATTTTCGGGCGTGCGAAAATCTTTAAGCTCATCAAGAGCAAGGGCAACAGCATTGCCATGTAGTGGTTAGACCAGAACTGCACCGAGGAGGCTTGCAGCCAATTGACGTCGTCGCCAAGGTTTGGCATAATCATTGCAAAGAATGCGCCAAGCACGTTGATGAAAATGGTGAAGTAATACAGTCTTTCCATTTTGAAGATCAACACCAAGGGAATGATGAACATTGCCGTATTGCAAAGGTGCAAGGGCCAGTTGTGCAATTGGGTGAAGATATCAAAGCTGTAAAGGTAGCAGAAGGAGATCATGGTTGCCATGCTGATGTAAAGCAGGGCAAATCTTCTTTGTTCGTATTCACATCTTGCAACCAAGAAGTGTACAACGAACGCAAACACAACAGAGCCGTAAAGAACAATTCTGTGTGCGGTGGTAAAATCGTTTAAGATAATGGAGTCGGTGCCGTAACCGAAAATGGCTTGCGGTACCCAGTGCGGCAGCGCCATTGCCATCATGCCAACAAAAATTGCCAAAGTGGTCAACCAATTTTTGATGTTGAAGGTCGGGCGCTTTTGCTTTGTGATTTGGTAGGCTGCCAAGCCAAGACCAACACCAAGCTCAATTGCAAAAATCAGCAAGCGGTAGTGGAAGCCATCGGCAAGTGCTCCGTCTTGTGCGCGGTTGAGAATCGGCAATGCTGCAATAGAGCCTGCATAAACCGCAAACGCAGCATAGCGAACAATGGGAGCTACCAAAGGAATGTGCTTTTCAAAGAACGGATAGAGAACCGCTGCGAGCTGCACCGTGTAAATGAGCCAGAACAGCACCGATGATAAAAGCACCATTGCCCCACCCTGCGGGCCAAACGGAGAATATACGTTCAGACCGATGGTGGATTGAATCAGGGGTTGTCCACCGAGGAAGCGAACAAAAAAGAGCGCCGAATAAATCAGCGCTACCAAACTTGCGTTGCTCAAGCGCTCTCCTAAAATATTCTTGTTTCGCAAAAAGAATAAAAAAGCAAAAATCACTAAGCAAGATGCCAATGCGACACCATAGTAAAGATAATTCAATGTGTTTTTCCTCCCGGAAAGTAATTTGCAAAAAATCAGTCCTCTATTCGATTTATCAAGGACTGATTCTTTACAACATTCTTGTATTGGTCGGAGTGACAGGATTCGAACCTGCGGCCTCTTGGTCCCGAACCAAGCGCACTACCAAACTGTGCCACACCCCGAGAAAGGTTACTGTAATATTTTGTTTCTTGTGCGATTGGTGAGGGTACCGAACCGCCGAATGCCGCCTTTGCGGCTGAGGCTTCGCACATACCAAACTGTGCCACACCCCGGTGTTGTGTCTTTCGACATTTTGTTAACTTGTGCGATTGGTGAGGGTACCGAACCGCCTTTTGTATTTTTCAAATTTGTGAGTATCACCTCATCCCACATATCGCAATTATATCATAACATCCAGCCTTTGTCAACCGTTTTTATAAAAAATTCTATATATTATAATAATAAAATTATTCTATTTCAAGAAAAACAAACTAAAATTGGGAATTGAGCCGTTTTTGACTCAATTCCCTTTTGAAAAAATGCTGATTGAGATTATCTTTCAATGATGAAATTACCATAGGCAACACTTTCGTTGTTGCCGAAATCGTATCCCTCGAATACGATGTAATCCTCGTAAACGTGAACAATATGCCCTATGTCAGAATACGCCAGCGAAGGAAGATGAGCGAGCGTAGCATATTCTCCACCGTAAGTGTTGATCACGCGGTCAGAACGTGTTTCATCAAACACCTTTTCAAAGGTGGCATGTGAATGGCCATTGAAAAAGATAACGTTTGTGTATTGCTTGAAATAAGCATCAAAACGCTTATAGTCCTCGGTTCGCTGCATCATGAGCAAATTGGTGTCGCTAAAGTGTCCTACCTTGCCCTCCATCTCTGTGTGGAAGAAAAGGAACACTGTGCGATCCTTATATTGCTCAAGTCTATCACCAAGCCAATCAAGCTGGTAGTCGTCAAGCAGACGCGAGGTTGTTTTAGCGTAATCGTAATAGACCTGATGCAAGAAGATGATCACACTGCCGTCGGGCAGTTCCACAACGTAGTCGAGGTCATTATCTTCGGTGTAAATCGCTTGAAAATCGGTTTGATACTCGACAATATTTCTTGCATACGTATCATACCATTCCCTCGAAAATCCCGTATATTTTGCTTCATGGTTGCCACTGACCGTATAGATAGGCATGTTGGGATTCATGGCATAAATTTCTTTGATTGCCTCACCGTGCAAGTAATATTCACGCTCGGTATTGTTGGTCGCGATATCACCGTTGATGCCTATCAGAATAGCGCCCTTTTGCGAAAGAATTTCGCCGGCGTTAATCAATCTGTCAAAGGACTTCGTCTCGGGGCCATAGCGAGTTCCTTGGTGTGTATCCGCAATAGCGCCAAAGAGATAAAGTTCTTCTTGCTCGAACAGTCTCTCGGCAGGAAGCTCAAACGTATAGGTGTTAGAACCGCCTGAACTCACAGCAACAAGAGTGGTTGCTCCTTGCGGAATTGCGGTGTAATCGTGAATGGAAACCTCGGCAAATACACCTGCCGTCAAGGATACAGAGTAGAGATAGGAGTAGTTGGGCAGAATGCCATCGGCATTGCCCCAATAGAGGTAATAGGTTTCACTGCTTTCGGAAATCAAGGAAACCTTGCCTCCGGCAAAACCGGCTTTGTCATAGGTGAAAACGTAATCGATGATGCCGACACCGGGGTTATCTTGTCCGCAATAAATGCACACGTCATCCTTGTAAGTGTGCACACGTGTTGCGGGAACGGTCTCAATATAACGCTCACCGCAATCGCAAACATAACTGATCTTGCCATCTGTAATGCAGTTTTCCGCTTGCATAATCGACTCAAAACGAAGGGTATGCAAATGGAATTCGCCAACCTTAACAAAGTAAAAATCGCGATAGTGTTGGCACTTTTCACTTGCAGATGCGGCAGTTACATCAATGATGTTCTCGCCCTCCAGCAACTTGACACGGATGCCGTACATATACGTGCCCTCGGTGTCATTTCTTACAAGCTTGTACTCGGTGCCCTCAAATGCATGCGAGGTTTCAATCACTTGCTCATACGGTGTACCTGCATTGATAATGTATTTGGCTCCACGGTCGTCTCCGTCTTTCATACGGAGATGCAAAACCATTTCATAAATGCCCGTTTCGGGAACGTTTATGACGTAAACCAAATGTTGCGAGCCGTTGGTTGCAACGTACCAATGCTGAATACCGGCAGTTGTTGTCGAATTCACCGTGGTGGAAAGTGTTTCGTCATACTTCCCTGCCCAAACGTGCACGGCATTCTCGGTTTTAAAAATATCAAGGAGCTCGGGAGAGAAAGCATAAACGTCTGCTTTTCCATCACCGTCGTTATCGTAGGTGGATGGGACAGCGGTCATTTGCAGCTCTTTTTGGCCACACGTCGTGCAAATTCCGCCAGCATAGGTGTGTTCACGCGTTGCGGGAATGACAGAAGTCTTCTCTTTGCCGCAAGCACAAGAGATGGATTTGTATCCAACTTCACCGCAGGTGGGAGCCTTGATAACATCCCCCTCCTCATAGCGGTGGGAGTGGAATGCATCCACCTTTACAAAATAAAAATCTCTGTAGTGTTGGTTTTTGGGAGATGCGGAAGATTGCTCTATTTTGATGAAATTCTCTCCCTCTACAAGGTTGAGACGAATACCGTACATATAGGTACCAAGGGTATTTTCATCGCGGACGGTCAGATATCCGTCTTTTTCTGCAAAGGAATGCGAGGTTTCAAATATTTGCTCGTATTCGGTTCCCTCGTTTACGGTGTATTTTGTGCCGCGTTCATTGCTATCTTTCATGCGCATATGAATCGCCATTTCATAAATGCCCGCCTCGGGAACTGTCACGCGATAAACAATATACTGCCCGGATTCTTCGGCTACATACCAATGCTTGATATTTACAAACGTAGCATTGCCAATACTTGAGGAGGAGAGTGTTTTATCGTAATCTCCTGCCCAAACGTGCGTACCGTTTTGGAAAACATCAAACAGTTTTGTAGAAAAATAGTAAACGTCATTTTCCCCATCGCTATTGGCATCGTAAGCCGACACTACGGGTGTGAGTGCAAGGGAGGGATCCACTTCCCTGCACAATACACAACAGGTGCCAACATATTTGTGAACGCCCGTTGCAGGAATGTCGGTCTCTTGAGAGAAACCACAAGAGCAATATGCTGTTTTGATACCGTTTTGCACACACGTTGGCTCTTTTGTAACGGTTGCTTCGCCAAATGCGTGCTCGTGCGGTTGCGGTTCGAGAGTTGTTTCTTCCGGTGTTGTTTCTTCCGGCGTTGTCATCTCGGGAGCGCTTTCCTCAGGCGTTGTAATAGACTGATGGGTAGTTTCGGTTGGCGTAAGCGACGAAGTTGTAACTACAGGAGTCGTTATTTCCGGAACGATTACATCAGCAGTTGTCTCTTGTGGCATAGTTTGCGCCGGTGTTGTTTGCGCAGGTGTTGTTTGATTGGGCGCAAAAGCCCCACCTTGCATACAACCGCCAAACGAGAGCAGTATAAAAACTAAAGCAATCAGCAAAGAAATATGTTTCATATTTTCCTCCACAGGAATACGATTATTTTACGGAAACAAGTGCGGGATATTGAACAGGGTTAGTTCCCTCAATTTCAACGCCGAACATAGCGGCAATGGTTTTGGGAATTTGAACATTTTCGATGGTTTGTCCGTCAAAGACCTCGCAACCTGCTCCGTAAGCGAATACGGGAACGTTGGCAGATGTGTGAGAGCCGGACGTATAGTAGAAATTACCGTTTGCCGCAATTTGCAAGCCACCGGTTTCGTGGTCGGCAGTGATGATGACCACCGTGTTGGGATTGTAGAATGCGTACTCCATAAAGAGCGCAATTGCCTGATTGAAGCGCACCATTGCAAGGTAAGCCTCAGCGGCACGGTTGTTGTGGCAGTATTTGTCGATATACGCTTCCTCATACATCATAAAGAAGCCGTCCTCATCTTGGGACAATTGATTCAGCGTATCGCGAATAGCGGCACGCAGAGCCACCATTTCTGCCTCGGTGTAAACGTTGTAATCACAGTTGATAATGGTGCCGTATTTTTCAACCAAAGCGGCTTGCGAAGCCAAAATAACGTCGGTATCGTGGCGACTGTTTGCGTGTGCCGAGAACGCGGACGGTGTAGCACCCGTTTGTGCCTCGGTGGACATCACCGCGGTTGCTTTGCCTTTTTCTGCCGCAAGCTCGGTAAGGGACGAGACGTCCTTTAAATTACCGTCCTTTCCAACATACGCGTTAACCGTTTTGTAGCCCGAGGAAAGTGCGGTTCCTGCGGCGGCACTGTCGGTTGTACCCGAGAGCGAGTTGGTTTTTGCCTCACCGATATACGGGAACAAATAACCGTAGAAGAAATCCTCCCCATCGCTATAGTCGGCAATGTTGCTATTCTTATAGGCTTCAAAAAGCTTTGTTTGGTTGGGACCCATACCATCACCAATCAGCAAAATAAAGTTTTCTGCTTCTTCAACAATAGGGGTGCAGATCGTAGTGGCTTTCGGTACGTCCGTTTCAAACAATGCACCGGGAATGTAGGTTTCTACAAAATAGTACGCCGCCGCGGCAATAATGAAGTAGTCACCCTCCAAGGCGATGTGGTCATTATCAGCAAAAAGTGCAAATTCAAGACCCTCGGTTGGGGCATTCAAGGTTTTGGAAATCGCACGGTCGGTCTCGCCCACAACGATTTCGTGTTCGCGTACTGCGTCCGACCAGTCAATGGGAAATACCGAAAGAACAATACCCGTGCGCTTTGCAATTTGTTCTGCAATATATTCTGCTGCACGAACGGTGTAATCGGATGCGTGCTCGTCATAAACAATAACGTAAGAGGAAAGTGCATCACCGCAAAGCAGGGGTTCGCTCAAGTAAGAATAATCCTTTTGTCCGCACTCGGTGCAAACATCGTTTTGATAATTGTGCGCACCTGTGGCAGGAATGTATTCGATTTTGCTCTCGCCGCAAGCGCAGGAAAGTTTCTTTGTACCACTTTCCCCACAGGTGGGAGTTACGATAATGCTTTCACTTTCGTAGTTGTGCTCACCCGTTGCAGGAATCACTACATCTTTGACCTTGCCGCAAGAGCAAGTAAGCGTTTTTTTGCCACTTTTGTTGCAGGTGGGCTCGGTGATTACGGTTTCGGTTGCATAATCATGCGCGTGGAACTCGCCAACCTTGATAAAGTAAAAATCACGATAATGTTGAGACTTGGGGCTGGAGGTGGCGTGTTCAATCTTGATGGTGTTCTCACCCTCTACCAAGTTGATCACAATACCGTACATATAAGAAGATACCGTTGCCTCGTCGCGCAATTGTTCAAAATTCATCCCCTCATAGCCATAGGATGTTTGGAACACTTGCTCGTAATCGGTGCCCTCATTTACGGTGTATTTTGTGCCGCGCTCTTGGGCGTCCTTCATGCGAACGTGAACGATCATTTCATACGCACCCGTTTCGGGAGCCTCTACCTTATAAACCAAATACTGCGTCGAGGTTTCGGGAATATACCAATGCGTCAAACCGTTTGTGGATGCGGAACTCACAGTAGCAGAAGAAAGCGTTCTGTCATACTCCCCTGCCCCAACGTGGAGCAGATTGGCATACGCCGAGGGAAGCTTGGGAGAAAATTCGTAAACATCTTTTTCCCCATCTCCATCGGCATCATAAGCCGAAAGAACGGGATAGAGAGGAATATCCTTTTTACCGCACCACACACAAATATCACCTTGATAATTGTGCTCATTCTTTTTGGGGATGAGTGTATTTTGTGTTTGACCGCAAACCAAGCAGGTAATGCGCCCTTCGCCATATTGGTTGCAGGTGGGTTCTTTTACCACAGTTTCATCACCAAAGGAATGCTCTACGGGGGTGTAGATTTGCGTAACTTTAGTGGCACCGCACGTGCAGGTTTCTGTCAACTCGCCCGCGCCACCGCAAATGGGCGGCTCTTTTGTTACAATACCGTTTTCAAAAACGTGTTCGTGTGTCGTTTCTTCGGGCGTGGTTTCTTCGGGAGTTGTGATTTCTGTGGAAGTAGTAGCAGTGGTATTCTCTTCGGGAGTGCTAACATCCTCAAAGAGAGTTGTTACCTCCGACGCAGGTGCGTCGGAGGTAGTTTGTGTAGGTATTGTTTGGTTTGGAGTAACCTCTGTGGTGGTTTGCTCAGAGGTAGGGAGAGTATCTTGCCCCGATTGCGTACATGCCGGTGCCATCAAAGAAACGAACAGCACAACGCAAAGCAACGCAACAATTTTGCGTGTTTTTTTCATTTTTACTCCTTTTAGGAAAATCCCCTATTTATCTTTGAATGATGTAGGTTGCGTATGCAAAGGTTTCGCCTTTTACAAATTCGTAGCCTTCGAGTACGATGCAATCCTCGTAAACGTGTACGATGTAACCCTCGGAACGGCCGCTTCCGCTGCCTACCAAAACACGGGGAGTGGAGCAAGCAGGAATGTGTACCATGGTTGCAAAGGTGCCGTCCTTATCGTCAATGTTCTTGTCATAGTTGGTCTTGCCGGGCTTGGGATCTACAAATTGAGAATCGAAGGTCCAGTGAGAGTGACCGCTGAAATAGATAACGTTGGTGTATTTTGTAAAGAGCTCGGTGAACTTTTTGTATTCTACGGTAGAGCTGATGATGGGATAACCGTACTCGTTGCCGCTAGAAGTAGCGTCACCTACCTCTTCATCCAAAAAGCTGTGGAAGAAGAAGAATACGGTGACATCCTTGTATTGCTCAAGTCTTGCTTCAAGCCATGCAAGCTGTTCGTCGCTAACAAGACGAGAGGTGGATTTGCCGTAATCATAAGCAACCTGGTGGAAATAGATCATTACGCTGCCGTCGGGAAGCTCTACTACGTAGTCAAGCTCGTTGCCGTCGAAGTAGAGATAGTCGAGATCGCTATCATAGTCTACAACGTCGCGTGCATATTGCATATACCAATCGTAGGAGAAGCCTGTGTACTTGGATTCGTGGTTACCCGTGGTGGTAAAGATGGGCATATCGGGCATGGTTTCGTAAAGTTCTTTAATTGCCTTTTCGTGCAAAGCGTATTCATCTTCGGTGTTGTTGTAGGAGAAGTCACCGCAAATACCAATGGCAATAGCGCCCTTTTCGTAAAGCACTTTGGATGCGTTGATAAAATGGTTATAAGGAATGGTGGGAGAGCCGTAACGTACACCTTGGTGGGTATCGGAAATTGCACCGAATACGTACAGTTCCTCTTGGTTGAAGCGACGGGATTCGGGAATGGTGTAGGAATACGTAACTTGCTTACTGCCGCTAACGGCAATGAGACGGGTTGCACCCTTGGGAATTGCAGTAAAGGATTGAATGGTGACCTCTGCCTCTACATCGGCAGCAAACTCACCGGAATAAAGCATTGTGTAATCCTTAAGCTTTCCGCTGTTATCTGCCCAATAGAAGGTGTAAACGTCATTGGTTTCGGGCAAGAAGGTCACGGTACCGCCTGCAAATCCGGGCTTATCATAAAGGAAATCGTACTCGAGAATGCCTGCGGGAACGTAAACTCTGCCACATCCCGTGCAAACGTCGTTAACGTAATTATGGTCATTGGTTGCGGGGAGAACGGTTATTTGAGTTTTACCGCAAGAGCAGGTTGCAACTTTTTCGCCGTCTGCACCGCAGGTCACCTCTTTGGTAACGGTTTCGTTTTCAAAATTGTGAACGTGATATTCGCCAACCTTAACAAAGTAGAAGTCACGGTAGTGCTGGGACTTGGGACATTCGGAAGCATGCTCGATTTTGATGATATTCTCACCCGCTACAAGATTAACGGTGATACCGTACATGTAGGTGGTAAGTGTATTGGGATCGCACATTTGATCCAGCGGCATTCCGGAATATCCGTAAGAGGTGCTGAATACTTGCTCGGTGTCGGTTCCTTCGTTGATGGTGTACTTGGTTCCGCGTACTTGATAGTCCTTGAGTCTTAAGTGAAGAATCATTTCATAAACACCGGTTTCGGGAACGGTTACCTTGTAAACAAGTGTTTGGCTGGAGTATTCAGTAATATACCAGTGTGAAAATCCACCGGCGCTGGAAAAACTGGGAGATTTGGAAAGCTTGGTATCATAGTCGCCTGCCCAAACGTGAACACCGTTTTGATAGCCGTCCATCAATTCCTTGGAGAAGTTGTAGGTGTCATTTTTGCCGTCGCCATCAGCGTCGTAAACGGAGGAAGAAGCATACAGCGGAATGGGGCTATAGTTGCACCACATGCAAGCACCGTTGAAATAGTTGTACTCGCCCGTTGCGGGGATGACGGTTGTTTGTGTATCGCCACAAACAGAACAGGTAACGGATTCTATACCCGCTGTGGTGCAAGTAGGTTTCTGCGTTACAACAGGTGATTGATACGCGTGTTCACCGGTAACATCAAAGTTGATTTCTATCATTGCGCCACAGGAACACACTTCTCTCTTCAAGCCGGGCTGTGTGCAGGTGGGCTCGATGAAAGTCTCTGTTCTATAATTGTGCACGTGAGGTTGTTCCGGAGGAGTTGTCTCGGAAGGAGTAGTTACTTCGGGAGTTGTTACTTCGGGAGTTGTTCCTTCGGGAGTTGTTACTTCGGGAGTTGTTTCCGCAGGAGTAGTTTGGGGAGTTGTCAGTTGAGGTGCTTGCGTGGTGGAAATTTCAAAATCTCCGCCAAGGCAACTGCAAAGCAACAGAGTCAACAGGACGAGTAGAATTGATAATTTTTTCATGATTTTTCCTCCTAAATGGGCAAATTGGATGAATATCCGTACATTCACCAAGTTTATTTTATCACATTTGCCAACATTCGTCAAGGCTTTTATGAAATTTAATCTCTCTAAAATATTGAAATTTTCGCGCGAGCGTGTTATAATAATATAAAACAGCAACAGAAAGGAGATAGAAGCGTGAAGAAAAAGCTCACCATTGGCATTCTTGCACACGTGGATGCAGGCAAAACAACACTTTCGGAAGCAATGCTCTATTTGTGCGGCAAAATTCGCACCATTGGCCGCGTTGACCATCGCAACACCTATCTTGACACCAACGCAGTGGAACGCGAGCGCGGCATTACTGTTTTTTCTAAGCAGGCGCGTTTTTCAACACCCGTGTGCGATTTTATTCTGCTCGACACCCCCGGACACGTGGATTTTTCCCCCGAGGCCGAGCGCACGTTGGGGCTCCTTGATTACGCTATTTTGGTGATTAGTGCCGCCGACGGTGTGCAAAATCACACGCGCACG
>JAZOMJ010000020.1:0-2160 GCA_045653865.1 Eubacteriales bacterium | reverse complement strand
GAAAAATCTCTCGTGGTCGGTCAAGGTCATATAGTCAAAGCCTTCAGAACGGTAAAACGCAGGAATAACGGGGGGCGTGCTTGCTCCGTCCTTGCCTCTGAGTATCGTTATGTCAGATGGGCAGGAGTGGCAGTGCTGGTCGCCTTTGAGTGGGCGAAGCGCATACAGATCGTCCTCTACGGCATACACCGAAAGCTGCTGCGCTGTTGCAATGATGATGTTTGCATCACGAATGCGCCGCCTTTCCAAGCAAGCAAAGTATGGGCATTTGTGTGAACGCGTTCTTTACAATGCAATGCTTTCTTCGACATCCCTTGACGGAAAATCCTTCTTTTATGAAAACCCATTGGAAATTGCTTTGGAAGAATACGGACGCGAAGTCGCCGTTCCACTGCGTCAGCACGCACGACTGCCCATCACCGAGCGTCTTGAGGTGTTTGGCTGTTCTTGCTGTCCCCCCAATATCAACCGCTTTTTTGCACACCTCGGTGACTACATCTGCGTAGATGAAGGCAATGCACTTTGTATTGAACAATATATCTCAGCAAAATTGCACACCGCTCACGGTGGCGTTACCATTGCGGAGGATTACGCTCGCGAGGGAAAGGCTTGCATCAGTGGTCGTGGCTACACTGCAAGAAAGATTTCGATTCGCGTTCCGGAATGGTGTAAGCAGTTGAGTGTCGTTTTGGATGGAAAATCCATCACACCCGAAATTTGTGACAGTTATGCTTATTTCTTGGTAGGAGAAAATTTCTCCATCGATTTGGATTTTCATATTTCCACTGCCTTTGTTTGTGCCAATCCAATGGTACGAGAAAATGCCGGAAGAATGGCGCTGACACGCGGTCCTGTTGTTTACTGCATGGAAGGTATTGATAATGGAGAGCGTCTCAATCGTATTGCCGTCTCAATCAACGCCCTCAACGATAGAACCGAAGAATTGGATTTTCACAAATTATATTCTATCACGCTCCCCGCTTATCGCTTTACAGACAACAAAGAACTCTATTTTGATGCTTCCGAAAGCACGACAGAATCCATACGCATAAAATGCATTCCCTACTTTGCATTTGCCAATCGTGGAAAGAGTGACATGCTGGTGTGGATGCGCCGTTATAAATAATTGATTTTTGCAAAGAAAAATTTGACAATATATATTTACTTTTATATTTTTTTATGTTAAAATATAATGAATGATTATGTAAAGGAGCTCTGCCCCTATGAAAAACCTTAACCAAGACGAACTTTTGGAATATTTGTGCCAAGGTCTTTTAACCCTGCAAACACCCGAAGAGTGCCGCCATTTTTTGGAGGATCTTTGCACCGCTTCGGAATTGCAGGAAATGTCCCGCCGTTTGTTGGCGGCAAAAATGTTGATGGACAATCACATTTATACCGAAATCGCCTCGCAAACAGGACTTTCGACCGCAACCATCAGCCGTGTAAACCGTTGCATTAAGTATGGCAACGAAGGATATATTAAGGTTTTGGATCGATTGAACAGAAAGGCGCGTCGCGGATGAGCGGTTGTGAGGGCTACGAGGCCATTGCTCGTGTTTATGATAAGCTCAATGCCGAAATTGATTACGCCGCTTGGGCTGACTTTTTTGAGGGATGCTTTTCGCGTTACCTTTCCCAACGTCCCGAACTCATTCTTGACCTTGCCTGCGGCACGGGAAGAATGACGCTTGAGCTTGCCGCTCGCGGTTATGATATGATTGGTGTGGACGGCAGTGCCGACATGCTTGGCGAAGCTCTTTTGCAAAACGACGGCCGCTACAACATTTTGTGGTTGCAACAAGATATGCGATCCTTTGAACTTTACGGAACCGTGGGTGCTGTGACCTGCTGTCTTGACAGTGTGAACTATTTGCTCTCCCCCGAGGATCTTGCTCTCTGTTTTGCCACTACGCACAACTATCTCGACCCCGACGGGTTGTTCCTGTTCGATATGAATACCCCCTACAAGTTCGAGCATACCTATGGCAACAATGCGTATGTTCTTGAAGATGAAATTGTTTGGGAGGACGGTGAAAAATCCGCCATCTACTGCGGCTGGCAGAACACCTATCACCCCGAGTCAGGTCTTTGTGACTTTGATCTCTCTCTCTTTGAGGAAGATACCGACGGTCGCTACCGTCGCTCGGACGAGCACCA
>JAZOMJ010000019.1:0-3701 GCA_045653865.1 Eubacteriales bacterium | reverse complement strand
TATATCGCGCGCGCGCGAGGAACGTGAATTTTCGAGTATTTTTACAAGTTTTGTATATAAAAAGAAAGGGGCTTTTGTATGTCAACAAAATTCGTTATTAGCGGCGGTCGTCCGCTCTACGGCGAAATCGCTGTTAGCGGTATGAAAAATGCTGCATTGCCAATTCTCTTTGCCACCATTCTCACGGGTGATGTTTGCACACTTGAAAACATCCCTGCTGTTAGTGATATTACCAATTCGCTTTTGCTCATCCAACAAATGGGAGCGCAAGTCAAATATCTCACGCCCACAACTGTTCTTATCAACACCGCGGGTGTTCGTCAAGGAACATCGCCCGACGATCTTGTTCGCAAAATGCGCGGTTCCTCTTATTTGCTGGGTGCCGAGCTTGGTCGCTTTGGCAAAACGCGCATCGCGTGGCCGGGTGGCTGTGATTTTGGCGGAAGCCGTCCCCTCGACCAACACATGAAAGGTTTCCGAGCGCTTGGCGCAAGAACCGAAACCGAGGGAGGCTTTATTTATGCCGAAGCTGACGAGGGCTTGGTAGGCAACAGTGTTTATTTTGACGTAGCATCGGTAGGCGCAACCGTTAACGTTATTTTGGCATCTGTTTTTGCAGAGGGAACAACCGTTATCGAAAATGCCGCACGTGAGCCGCATATCGTTGACTTAGCAAACTTCCTCAACGCCTGTGGAGCAAACATCGTGGGCGCAGGTACGTCTGTGATCAAGGTTCACGGGGTAGAGGAACTTCACGGTTGCAACTATACCATCATTCCCGATATGATTGAGGCAGGTACCTATATGGTAGCCGTTGCCGCAACCGGTGGATGTGTACGCATCACATCCGTAATTCCAAAGCACGTTGAGTCCATCACAAGCAAGCTTTGCGAAATGGGCGTCAGGGTTGAGGAAGAGGATGACGCAGTTGTTGTTATCAGCGATGGCAAACTGCAAAACATCAACATTCAAACTGTTTATTATCCCGGTTTTCCCACCGATATGCACCCGCAGTTCGCAGTGCTTTTGTGCATAGCAAACGGCATTGGCAACATTCACGAGGGCGTATGGCAAAATCGTTTCCGCTACACCGAGGAATTGACCAAAATGGGAGCAAAAATTATGGTAGACACCCAAAACGCAACCATTATTGGCGTAGAGCAGCTTTCGGGTGCGGTCGTTAAGGCAACCGACCTGCGCGCAGGCGCGGCGCTTGTAATTGCAGGACTTGTTGCATTTGGCGTCACCGAGGTGCGTGGCGTGCATTACATCAAGCGCGGCTACGAGAACCTCGTAGAAAAGCTCCGCGGAATCGGTGCCGACATCGAAGAGGTCCCCCTCGAGGATCCCACTGCCGATACCACCGCAAAGGCAAACTAATCGAATATCTCACCTCCCCTCAACGGCTTCACCCTCCCGCGAGGGGAGTTTTTGCACCCAAAAGAACAAATTTTGGCGTTTTCCTTTACAAAAGGGAAAAAGTGTGATATAATATTGCACATCGAGCAAAAACTCGATGAATCTTGTTTTTTGAAAGGAAATAGAAATGAAAAAAGCACTTATAATCATCCTTTGTTTCTTACTTGCATTTGTTTGTCTGTTAAATTCTTGCAATTCTACAAATCCTCCCAATTCCACTGATCCATCGAATGAAGCCGTAAAGGAAGAAAAGTATCAAAATGTGCTTTCGCTAATCAAGGGTGGCAATTATGCCGAAGCATATAAACTCATTGGTGAACTTGGTGATTACAAGGATGCAAAAAAAGAATTAGCAAAATTCCATTATGTTCCCACAAAGATGAATTATGAAGACAACAATGAAGATGGTGAATTGGAAAAGTATATGACGAAAGTCATTACTTACAATGAACAGAATCTTCCCACGCAAGTAGTGTGTCATTATGTCGATGATTATAAAGAAATATATGATTATACCTATGATGCAAGCGGAAATCTTATTAAAGCAGTGTATACATTTCCCGATAATTACGCTATTTGTGAATACACTTACGATGTCAACGGAAACATCATTAAACAGGCGACTACAAATTCCAACGGTAGTAAGTATACATCCGATTATACTTATGATGCCAACGGAAACTGTATCAAAATGGTAGACATCAAACACAATGATCTCGCCGATATATATGGTTATACTTATGATACTAACGGAAATCTTATTAAAGAAGTGGTTACGTATCCCGATGGTAGTAACAATGTGATCGAGTACACATATGACACAAAAGGAAATCCCATTAAGAAGGTGGAAACACATCCCTATAGCGACGATAAATATGTGACCGATTATATTTACGATGCAAACGGAAATTGCATCAAAAAGATACGCACTGAAGATGGTGGCAGTGAGGATATATACGATTATACCTATGATGCAAGCAAAAATTGCATTAAAGAGATACATACAGATTCCAGTGGTAATATGGTTGTATACGATTACACCTACGATGCAAATGGAAACCTCATCAAATATGAAGCCACCTACTCTTATAGCGACTTTGATGACAAATCTATGATAGAAATCGAGTATATGCTTGTTTATATTGATCGTGAATTTTCAAATGAAGAGTGGGAAGAATTCCTTGAAATGACGCTATATAGCTAATTTGCTACTGTTTGGTGATTATAGCATAAGTCAAATTTGAATCTGTATAAAAGAAGCGAGCCGCTCTGCGACTCGCTTCTCTATATTCTTTTTTACAATGTTTTTGCAATCTCCTTATACAAATTCTCCGCATAAAGGCTAAATCCTTGATCGTTTGGGTGCAAAATTTGATCGTGGAAGAACGCGGAAAGGTGGGGAATGAAATTCCAACCGTCCACAACGGTAAAGTTTTCATAATCTTTGGTGTATTCGCAAAAGAGCTTGTACACGTCAGCAATCGGGCGCGCCATCGCGGTCTCGCGCTCGGAGTCTCCGCGCCAAATGGGGGCAATGACGATTACACGTGCATCGGGGAACCTTTCGTGAATGATTTTGAAAAATCCGCGCGCATTGGCTTCAAAGGTTTCCAACTTGCACATGCTCCAGTCGTTTGTGCCGTAGGCAATGGTTACGTAATCAACGTTTGCTACATCGTCGCGCTTTGCAAGCTCGGGAGCAAAAACGTCACCGCCAATGCCGCGATTGTAAACATCCGCATCGAGCAGATTACCAAGGCGGTTGACATACGAAAGAGAGGGGTAAATGGCATCGTAGCCGTGGGTAATGGAGTCGCCGTAGGCAACCAACTTTTTGGAACGCACATGGGGCTTGAGCGTCGCACCATCGTCAAGCTCAAAAGAGGTCATGATAACGCCTTTCGACCACGGGAAGTAGATCTCCACAAGACTTTCTCCCGAGGTGAGTTTAACTTCCATATTTGCTTCGTTTTCCTTGTCGCTGCCGCCGTGTGCGATCATCGCGCCGTTCTCGTAAATATCAAAATACGCATAGGCGCGGCTCGAGCCCTCAGTGAAGCGTACCGAAAATTTCAAGGTTTCACTATCGGTATAAAACGACAAACGAACACCCGAGGTTGAAACGGTCTTGTTGGCTTTTCCAATGTTGTTGTAGTGCATATAAAATGCCTTTTGTGCCTCGGTCATGCGAAAGAATTGCACACCGCCATCCACTTCTTCCAAGCGGTCAATGCCGCGCGCAATGCTCGATAGTTGCTCAAATGATAATTTCATAGCATCCT
>JAZOMJ010000018.1:0-3152 GCA_045653865.1 Eubacteriales bacterium | reverse complement strand
CGCTCGAAATGTTCCGTTGCTACAAGGTAATCAAGGAAAAAGACCGTCTCGGCTCCGATTTTATCGGTTTGCACATGGAGGGACCCTACTTCGCACTTTCTCAAAAGGGCGCGCAGGATCCTCGCTACGTGCGTGATCCCGTTCCCGAAGAATATGAAAAGTTCTTGGGCGCCACCGACGATATCGTTCGTTGGAGTGTTGCTCCCGAGCGTGATAAGGGTTATGCATTTGCAAAGGCACTCACCGCGCGCGGCATTTCTGTTGCAGCCGCACACACCGATGCAAACTGCAAGCAAATGATGGAGGCGGCAGAGAACGGCTACACTCACATGACGCACTTCTATTCTTGTATGAAGAGCGTGGAGCGCATCAACGGTATGCGTATCGCAGGCGCTATTGAGGCAGGCTACATCAACGATAACATCACCGTTGAAATCATTGCCGATGGCATGCATCTTCCTTACGAACTCTTACAAATGGTTTACAAGATCAAGGGCGCGGACAGAACCGCCCTCGTTACCGATGCTATGCGCGGTGCGGGTATGCCCGAGGGCATCGAGACTGTTCTCGGTAAGCTCGATAACGGACTGCCTTGCCGCATTGAAAAGGGCGTTGCTTGGATGCTCGACGGACAAGCATTCGCAGGTAGCGTTGCTACCACCGACCGCCTCGTGCGCACAATGGTTGCAGCAGGCATTCCGCTTGTAGATGCCGTAAAGATGGCTTCCGAAACGCCTGCCAAGATGGCAAAGTGTCCCCAAAAGGGCACCCTCGACGCCGGCAAAGATGCCGACATCGTTATCTTCGACGAAAACATCAACATGCAACATGTTTTCGTAAGAGGCAAGCAAGTAGTATAATGAAAAAAGAATGCAGGGGAAAACTTTTTGAAAAAAAGTTTTCCCCTGCCCCCCTTTCAAAAACTTTCGCACAGAAATATCAAAAGAAAATCCCCAACACACGGACGGACAGTTGGCGCGAGGATAACCTCGCTTTTGCTGCTGCAATTTTGTAGGGGCCACCGAGACCCTACAAAATAAGAGAGTTGTTTAGATGCAAAACGGACAGACGTCCCCGACAGTTCGAAAAAAAACAACCAAATTTGTGCACAAAAAACAACCGGTAGGGGAGTTTCTTGGGGCTCCCGAAAACAAACACACACCGCACACAAAAAGGAGAGACCAAATATCTCTCCTTTTCTGTTTTATTTCTTCTCCAACACTTTTTTACACCAAGTGCGCTTGCCACAAGTAGGGCACATCAAATGACGGGTGAAGCCGCGATGCAGTGCCATCATCGCTTCTTTATAGGTAGGTACAATTTCGGTGCCGCATTTTTTACACTTGTAAGCACCAACGCTCACTTCAAGCTTCACTGCGTAAAAACAAGGAATCAAGAACACAACGCAAATTGCGAGAATGGTAACGAGTTGCCATATGCCTTCGGGAATGAGGAATGCGGCGGCGAAGATGCCTATCAAGAGGGCTGTCATGCTAAAGCCCATAATGATCCACATCGACTTCCAAACCGTTTTGTTCTTTTGTTCCAATTCTTTTGCCATAGCAAGCATAAGCTCTTCGTTTTTTTGATTGTTGTTTTCCATACTGATTTTCTCCCCACTTAATAATTCATTTACACTGATGCCGAGAATGCCACACAACTCCAGCATAATCGAGGTATCGGGCATAGAGATACCTCTTTCCCATTTCGAAATTGCCTTGTCGGTGATGCCGAGTTTTTCTGCCAACTGCATTTGTGTTAAATTGACTTGTTTTCTGCAATCGGCAATAAATTTTCCTATTTTGATTTGATTCATAGGCGCCTCCTTTCACATACAGTATAACAATTATATTCTGTAAAGTACACCCACCGGTGGTTTAGTAGGGAGAAATAGACCAACGGTGGGGGGATTTGAAGCTTTGTTCTTTTTGCTTTTGGTTGCGTTATTGATAAATCAATGTTTCGGGATGTGAAAAAACAAAAGAGATATTTTTGTTGGGGTTTGTCAAAAGATTCAAAACGCCCGGCTCGGCTGTTCCCATACGTGTGTCCATTACAAGTTTTCTGTAAGGTTTGAAGCCGCATTTTTCTTGCACTCTTTTAGATTGCTTGTTAAAATCGTAATATCCGCAAAGCAAAAAGTCAAAATGTAAGTCGTCGAACAAATACCGAATAACGGCACTCACCGCCTCGGGCATAAGACCTTTGCCCCAATAGGATTTACTCAAAACATAGCCGATTTCTCGTCCTTGGTAGCCGTCAAACTCGGTCAAGGCGTGCTCCATGCCGTATTTTTCAACACCCAAAGAACCAATCACCTTGTTGTTTTCTTTGAGGACGATGGCAAAGGTTTTGTCTTCCTTTATAAAAATATCCAAAATCTCTTGCGATTTTGCAATGCTTTCGTGGTGTCGCCAGCCCGCCATTTCGCCAACGCCTTCCACAGATGCGTATTCATAAAAATCATTCAGATCCGTCACCTCAAACGGGCGCAAAATTAAACGTTTGGTTTCAATTACCAAACCGTTTATTTGAAAGGTAGCATTCATACACCAATCACCTCACTGAAATTTTATCAAATTTTATATTGCATCTCAACAACTCTCTTAGCGAGCAGGGTCTTGGTGGCGCCTGCGAGCTTGCGATAGCAAAAGCGCGACCTTGTGGAGCGCGTCGACTGTCTGTTTGTAACCTAACAACTCTCTTTTTGCTTTTTTGTGCGAAAGTTCTTGAAAGGGGTGTGGGGGAAACTTCTCTCAAGAAGTTTCCCCCACGTTCTTTATCCTATGTGGATATTATTCATAGAGCTTGCCCATTTTGAGCAGTCTCTCATATTTAGCTTTTGCGTTGGTCTCTGCCTTTTGGAAGAGATCAGCAGCTCTTTCGGGGAAGGACTGAGCGAGACGAGCGTAACGAGCTTCGGACTTAATGAACTCTACGTAGTCGGCGGTAGGTGCCTTAGAGTCGATGGAAAGCTTGTTGTTCTCGAGAGTGGGGTTATAGCGGAACATCTGCCAGTAACCTGCCTCTACTGCCTTCTTCATTTCGAGCTGGCAGTTCTGCATGGTGCCCTTAATACCGTGCATTTCGCAAGGAGCGTAACCGATGATAAGGGAAGGACCGTTGTAGGATTCAGCTTCCTTAAGAGCCTT
>JAZOMJ010000017.1:0-5126 GCA_045653865.1 Eubacteriales bacterium | reverse complement strand
TTCCCGTAGCCGAAGAGATTGATCTTCGCCGTGCCGCAAGCATTACGGGAAACAAAAAGATCGAAATGATCCACGTTAACGATCTTTTGGCGCTCACAGGGTACATTCGTGGGGGTGTTTCTCCCATTGGTATGAAGAAGACCTTTCCCACGTACATTCACGAAAGTGCCTTGCAATTTGAGCGCATTACGGTCAGTTCCGGAACGCGTGGAGCACAATTGCTCTTACCTCGTGCCGCGCTTTTGCAATTTTTAGGTGCAAAAACTGCCGATCTTGCAGCAAAATAATTGCGTTTCCTATTGAAAAAACAAACATTTTATTGTATAATAGTGAAGTTGACTAAAAATAGAAAGGATTTTCTATGCAAACCATTAAATTACGTATTGCCGAAAAAATTGCTTCCGCAGTTCTTGCAATCAATGCCGAAGCCCAACTGAATGCTCAAGACGTTGCCGCTATGCTGGAGTATCCTCCCGATAGCAACATGGGTGACCTTGCGTTTCCTTGTTTCAAGCTCAGCAAGGCTTTGCGCCGCTCTCCCGTTCAAATTGCCGCTACTTTGTGTGAGGCATTGAGTGCGGATGAGGTAATTGGCAAAATTGAAGCAGTAAACGGCTACCTCAATATCAAAATTGCCGACAGTTATCTTGGCAATACCGTTATTCCCGAAATTCTTGCAAAGGGTGCACGTTATGGTGCGCAAACCTTTGGCGAGGGCAAAAAGGTTGTTCTTGACTATTCCTCTCCCAACGTTGCAAAGCCCTTCCACATTGGTCACTTGGGCACCACCGTTATTGGTCACTCCTTGCGCAAACTCCACGAGTTTGCAGGATATGAGTGCTTTGGCATCAACTATCTTGGCGACTGGGGCACACAATTTGGCAGAGTGATTGTTGCTTACCGCAAGTGGGGAAGCCGGGAAGCCGTTATTGAAGGTGGCATTGATAAGTTGGTAGAACTTTATGTTCGTGTTAACAATGCGATCAAGGGAGACCCCGAAAACGGTATTCCTGCCGATAACGCTTTGGCAGATGAAGCACGTGCGGAATTCCACAAACTCGAAATGGGTGACGAGGAGAACCTCGAGCTTTGGAAGTGGTTTGTAGAAATCAGTCTTGCAGAATATGAGCGCACCTACCGTCAGCTTGGCATCAGCTTTGATTCCTATCTTGGTGAGAGCTTCTACACCGATAAGATGCCTGCACAAGTGCAAAAGTTGCGTGATATGGGATTGCTCAAAATTGATGATGGCGCATCCATCGTTGATCTTTCCGACTACAATATGCCTCCTTGTCTC
The DNA here is from genome assembly GCA_045653865.1 of Eubacteriales bacterium. Taxonomy (GTDB): domain Bacteria; phylum Bacillota; class Clostridia; order Oscillospirales; family CAG-272; genus UMGS1865. Next base: position 3,829 of record JAZOMJ010000017.1, on the reverse strand, counting down.
ATTCTCAAGCGTGATGGTTCTACGCTTTATCCCACTCGTGATATTGCCGCCGCAGTTTACCGCAAAGAGAACTATCACTTCGATAAGGCAATCTATGTTACCAGCTCCCAACAGTGCCTGCACTTTGCACAATGGTTTAAGGTTGTGGAAATGATGGGTTATCCTTGGTATAACGAGCTTGTGCACATTCCTTACGGCACGGTTTCTCTCAACGGTGCAAAGCTTGCAACCAGAACCGGTAACGTAGTGCTCCTCAAGGATCTGTTTGCCTTGGCAATTGAAAAGGTTTCGGGTATTGTTGAGGAAAAGAACCCCAACCTTGAAAACAAAGAAGCCGTTGCCGAAGCCATTGGTGTTGGCGCAATTGTTTTCTATTATCTTACTAACAACCGTATTAAGGACATCAACTTCAGTTTGGAAGAAGCACTCAGCTTTGAGGGCAACACAGGTCCTTACGTACAATATACCTATGCGCGCGCTTGCTCGGTATTGAGCCGTGCCGGCGAGGTTCTGGATGCTCCCGTACAAATCACCACCGAAGAAGAAGCCGCACTTGTAAAAACGCTCTGCCGCTTTGGTGAAAGAGTTTGCTCCGCAATTGCAGACTATGAGCCCAGCAACATTACCCGTTTCATTCTTGACGTTGCCGCGGCATTCAATCGCTTCTATCACAACTGCACCATCCTTGGTGCCGATGATCCCGCGGTACGCGCATCTCGCGTAAAGTTGACCGCGGCAACCAAAATCGTTCTCGGCAACGCATTCGACCTCATTTGTCTTTCCAAGACAGAAAAGGTTTAATCAATTTTGTTTTCAATAATTTATATCTATATATCGAAAGGATGAATCATTATGTCCGGACATAGCAAATGGGCGAATATTAAGCACAAAAAAGAAAAAACCGATGCAGCAAAGGGTAAAATCTTTACAAAAATCGGTAAGGAAATCACCATCGCAGTAAAAGAGGGCGGCGGAGATCCTAACAACAACTCCAAGCTTCGCGATCTTATTCAAAAGGCAAAAGCAAATAACGTTCCCAACGATAACATCGAGCGTTGCATCAAAAAGGCACTCGGTGGCGGCGGTGAGAACTACGAAGAGGTTTCCTACGAGGGCTACGGTCCCGCGGGTGTTGCTGTTATCGTAACTGCAACCACCGACAACCGCAACCGTACCGCAGGCAACGTGCGTTCCTATTTCTCCAAATACCACGGAAACATGGGTCAAACCGGATGCGTAAGTTATTTGTTCACCGATGTCGGTGAAATCGTTATCAACAACGAGGATGGCGACGTGGATGAAGATAAGTTGATGGAACAAGCACTCGAAGCAGGTGCCGCTGACTTTAAGGCAGAGGGTGACGTTTTCATCATTACCACCGAGCCCGATGACGTTTACAGCATTCAAGAAGACCTCAGAGCAGCAGGATATGAAATCCTTTCTGCCGACAAAACCAAGCAAGCTTCCACTTCTGTAACTCTTGAAAGCGAAGAAGACATCAAGTTTATGAATTTTTTGATTGACAAATTGGAAGAAGATGATGACGTTATGGATGTTTACCATAACTGGGAAAACTGCGATTAATTTGAAAAAAAGTTTTCAAAATCTATTGACAAACACTTTTTTGTGTGGTATACTATGAGCAAATTTATCAAAGGCTATGACGAAGAAGGTCGAGTAAAGGAGTCTACAGAGAGTCGGGTATGGTGTGAACCGATGGCAAAATTACTCAAGACCCATCACTTCCGAGCCGGATGTTCGAAAGAGATTATTTGAGTAGAATTTCCCGTGATTGCTGCGTCAAGGCATAGGAATTGTTAGATTCCAAGAGTGGCGACTATGTCGCAATTTGAGTGGTACCGCGAGTGTATTTTCACACCCGTCTCAAAGAAATGAGACGGGTGTTTATTTTTTTAGGTTCTCAAAAGGAGGAAACCAACAATGTCTACATTATCATCAAACAAATTGCAGGAGGTTGCACTTCGTATTCGTGAAATGCGCGAGATTTTTGATTTTGACGAAGTGACAATGGCAGAAAAAACAGAAGTGTCGGTTGCGGAATATCGTCAGTACGAAAGTGGCGAACTTGATTTTCCGTTTACCTTCATTCACAAATGCGCCCTTGCGTTTGGTATTGGTATGACAGACCTTTTGGAGGGTAGCAGTGCGCACCTTTCTTCTTACACGGTTACTCGCCGCGGTCAAGGACAACAAACGGCAAAAGAGGATGGCATTGAAATTTCCAACTTGGCTCCTATGTTCCGCAAGAAGCTGGCTGAACCTTATTGGGTTCACTATGAATATGATCCCAAGCTCCAAAACCGTCCCATTCACTTAACCAAGCACTCCGGTCAAGAGTTTGATATGGTTCTCAAGGGTAAATTGAAAGTCCAAATCGGTGAGAACGTTGAGTATCTCGAAGAGGGAGACAGCATCTATTATAACAGTTCTACACCTCATGGTATGATCGCTATTGGCGGTGAGGATTGCTTGTTTGTTGCAGTGGTTATGTCGGGTGAAGATGAAGCCGAGACCGTGGTTCGTGATACCCTCATTCCTGCACGCACCCCCAAGAAAGAACTCGTTTGTGATAACTTCATCACAACCGTTGAGGATGAAAACGGATTGTTGCAATCCATTGACTTCCATAATGAAGATAAATTTAACTTTGCATTCGACGTTGTAGATGCAATTGCACAAAAAGATCCCGATAAGCTTGCTATGTTGCACATAGCCAACGATATGACCGAGCGTCGCTTTACATTTAATGATATGAAGCGTTATTCGGCACAAGCGGCTAACTATTTCAAGTCTATGGGCATCAAAAAAGGCGACCGTGTAATGCTTGTTCTCAAACGTCACTATCAATTCTGGTTTGCAATTTTGGGCCTTCACAAGCTTGGTGCAATCGTTATTCCCGCAACCAATCAGTTGCAAGCACACGATTTTGAATATCGTTTTGAAGCCGCTGATGTGAGTGCTATCATTTGTACTGCAGATGGCGATGTAGCACGTCAGGTTGACCTCGCGCAAGATAAATGTCCGATGCTTAAAACCAAGGTTTTGGTGGGCGGTGAGCGCGAGGGTTGGAAGAACTTTGACGAAGAATTTAGTCTTTTCAGCACACACTTCTACCGCACCGAGGAAACACCCTGCGGTGATGATTTGATGCTGATGTTCTTTACATCCGGCACCACGGGATATCCCAAAATTGCCGCACATAGCTACAAATATGCGCTCGGTCACTACATCACCGCTAAGCATTGGCACGGTGTTAGTGAAGGTAGCCTGCACTTTACCATTTCCGAAACCGGATGGGGTAAGGCACTTTGGGGCAAACTCTACGGTCAATGGCTCTGCGAGGGCGCGGTATTCACCTATGACTTTGACCGCTTTGATGCCTCTGTTATTCTGCCGATGTTTGCAAAATACAACATTACCACCTTCTGCGCACCTCCCACAATGTTGCGCATGATGATCAAGCAGGATATCTCCAAATACGATCTTTCCTCCATCAAGCATATGACCACCGCGGGCGAGGCACTCAATCCCGAGGTTTACCGCCAATTCGAAAAGGCAACTGGTTTGCAAATCATGGAAGGCTTCGGTCAAACCGAACTGACACTTACCATTGCAAATCTCATCGGTGGCACCCACAAGTTGGGTTCCATGGGTAAACCCGTTCCGCTTTACGATGTGGATATCGTTGACCCAGACGGCAATCCCGTTGCCGACGGTGAGGTTGGTGAGATCGTTGTACGTACCGAGAAGGGCGTGCCCTGCGGCCTCTTTGAGGGCTATTACAAAAACGAGGAAAAGACGCGCGAGG
>JAZOMJ010000016.1:0-7115 GCA_045653865.1 Eubacteriales bacterium | reverse complement strand
GCGATTCGTGAATCGCCCCTACGGATGCTCATCTTTGATTCAAAAAGCCCCACCGAGGTGGGGCAGTTGGTTATTCGGCTAACAGCTCCTCAATTTCTTTTCTTCGTACTTGGGTGTATTCATAAATGAATTTGTTAAAGCACTTATTCTCCAAAAAGTCATCCGCAAAAACATCTATAATTTTTTGTGCGATTTTGAGTTGGGATTTTGCTTTTTCAATTTCACCTTTTTCTAACAGATGTTTGCCTATGATAATGAGCATATCAACGAGATCGTCAGCACAAATGTTTTTATGCTTTTGTGCGGCCTCATAGCTTTCTTCGCCCTCCAGAAGTCGCGCCTCTAATTCGAGTTTTGAAAAGTATATTTCGGGGATGAGCTCCAACGTGGGAGCAACCAAATCATCTTGCCCGTTTGTCTTATAACACGAGGCGAGCATACGGCAGGCATCGTATTTTACATCATCGTATTTTGTTGATTCGATCAACGTTTTGCAAAGCGAGATCACCTCGTCAGCCCTTGTTTTATAATCGAGTGTGTAGAGTAGATTATTCAAGATATTATCATTACCGGGGAAGCGTTTGAGCCCCTCGCGCAAAATTTGCTCTGCCTTTGCAGGATCATTGTCGCGATATTTCCATGATTCCTTACAAATGGTTTCCACTTGTTTTTCCATCTCATAAAGATTGAAATCAAACAACTCATCAGTCGAAACACCGAAAAAGGAAGCGATGGCGGGTATCATTGTTACGTCGGGCATCGTGTTGCCGTTTTCCCATTTGGAAACAGCTTGAAAAGATACCCCAAGATAGTTGGCAAACACCTCTTGCGATATATTTTTCTGCTTTCGCAGAGATTTTATTTTTTCTCCAAGTTTTATCATAAAAATTCCTCCAAAATGTTTTGGATGCGCATCCTGATATCATTATAACACATTTTTGCAAAAATGCAATAACGCATTTGGAGAGAATTTTTCTCTCATTGGTTGAATAAAAAGAAAAAGCAGACTCCGAAGAGCCTGCTTTTGTATGTTTTTGATTAGTCAGCCAAAACAGAAATACGTTCTGCGGTAATCATGGTGTAGAGGTCGAGAACCCAGAAGATAAAGCTGATAGGGGGAATGAGGGCGAGAATGCCAACAATCAAAGTTGTTGTGTTCTTCTTTTCCAAGTAGCGAAGAATTCTGTAAACGCCACCTACAACAGAACCGAGAATAATTTGAACGAGAATTTTTGCAATTTTGGGGAGGGCATCATAAGCGCCGGTAAATGTCTTTTTTGCCATAATTATGTACTCCTTTGTGTAGTTTGGGAATATCCCTTGCTACTATTATAGAACAAAATTTCAAAAAAATCAAGTAAATCCGAAAAAAAAGTAGCGCTGAATAGAGAAAAATATTCCCAGGTGAAAAATATTCTGTTTTTTCAAAAAAATTCAAACTTTTTTCAAAAAAGGTATTGCAATTTGCAAAAGTTTGTGATACAATATAACAGTATATGGATGAAGCAATGCACACCCTCTCAGGTGCTCGCTTTGAAATATCAGTTATTCGAATTTCAAATCTAAAGGGAGGTAACAAAACCATGCCGAACATTAAGTCTGCAAAGAAGAGAGTTAAGGTTATCGCAACCAAAACCCTTCAAAACAAAATGCACCGCAGTGCTCTCAAGACCGAGATGAAGAAGTACGATGCAGCTCTTGCTTCCGGTGATATGGCAGCCGCTCAAGCAGCTTACAAAGAAGCTGTAAAGAAGGTTGACCAAGCAGCCGCTTACGGAATCATCCATAAGAACGCAGCAGCTCACAAGAAGAGCCAGTTCACCAAGAAGCTCAACGCTCTCGGTAAGTAATTAACCTAACAAACGAACAAAGTCCTAACCCAACTTTGTTACAGAATAAAACAGTATGGAGTTTTCCGTGCTGTTTTTTTCTGTTTTATAAGAAATTAGCAATTATTATAAGCCTTCCCCCCAAGGAGAAGCCTATTGATGTGCTTTGCGTTGTTGAATGATTTGGATTTTTCGAAATTTTTAATTGATAATTGACAAACGCTTTGTTCTATGATACAATATGAAAAAGAACTGATAGGAGGTACGCAACGTGCTCTTCCACAATATAGCAGAAATGATAGGAAAAACACCGCTTCTTGAGGCGGAACGCTTTGCCACCGTCACAGGTGCGAATGCACAGCTGCTTTGCAAATTGGAGTGCTTTAATCCCGCAGGAAGCGCAAAAGACCGCATTGCACTCTTTATGCTCAGCGATGCCGAAGCACGCGGACTGATTGGCGAGGGTGCTACTATCATCGAACCCACCAGCGGCAATACAGGCATCGGTTTGGCGGCTCTTTGCGCCCGTCGCGGATACCGCCTGATTTTGACAATGCCCGATAGCATGAGTGCCGAACGCCGCGCTCTCCTTGCCGCCTATGGGGCAGAAATCGTTCTCACCGAGGGTGCACGCGGTATGATTGCCGCAATCGAGAAAGCCAAAGAGCTCGCACGTGAAATTCCCAATAGCTTTATTCCGTCGCAGTTCGAAAATCCTGCCAATCCCGAAGCGCATTACAAAACCACAGGACCCGAGATTTGGGAGGATGCAGACGGTCAAATTGACGCCTTTGTGGCAGGTGTCGGTACGGGAGGAACCCTTTCGGGAACAGGCCGCTACCTCAAAGAAAAGAATCCCAACTGCCGCATTGTGGCGGTTGAGCCTCAAGCATCACCGCTTCTTTCCAAAGGTTATGCAGGTTCTCACGGCTTGCAGGGCATAGGTGCCAATTTTGTGCCCGAAAACCTCGATAGAGATATCATCGACGACATCATCACCGTAAGCGAAGAGGATGCCTACCAAGCCGCCCGAACCTTTGCTACCGCCGAGGGCTTCCTCGTTGGCATTACCGCGGGAGCCGCACTCCATGCCGCCATCGAGCTTGCAAAAACGATGCCAAAAGGCGCACGTATCGCAGTTTTGTTGCCTGACACGGGAGAGAGATATCTCTCAACCCCACTCTTTAAGGAATAATACAAATATAGGGATAGCAGAGCTATCCCTTATTTTAATCGCAAATCAACTCTCTTAGCGATCAGGGTCTCGGTGGCCCCTGAGAGCTCGCGATAGCCAAAGCGAGCCCTGCGCTCGCGTCGACCGTCTGTTAGAGTACTAATAAATCTGTTTGGTAATTATTTGTGCAAAAGTTCTTGAAAGGGGTGTGGGGAAAACTTCTTTTAAGAAGTTTTCCCCACAAAATCCTTATTCTTCAATATTCGGTATCTTTGAAAGCCCTTGTGCAATTTCCTCGTCGGTGGGGCGGTAGTCGGTCATGCGACCGTCGTGGAATTTTTCATAGGACATCATATCAAAGTAGCCGGTGCCGGTAAGGCCAAAGACGATGACTTTTTCTTCGCCGGTTTCTTTGCACTTGATGGCTTCATCCATTGCCACCTTGATGGCGTGAGAGCTTTCGGGAGCAGGGAGAATACCCTCAATGCGAGCAAAGTATTCAGCGGCGGCAAAGACCTCGGTTTGCTTCACCGTGCGTGCTTCCATAAGACCCTCGTCGTAGAGCTCGGAGAGGACAGTGCTCATGCCGTGGTAGCGCAGACCGCCTGCGTGTGTTGCGGCAGGAATAAAACCGCTACCAAGGGTGTACATTTTTGCAAGAGGACAAACGCGACCGGTGTCGCAGTAGTCATAAACGTACTTGCCGCGAGAGAGGGAAGGACAGCTTTCGGGTTCGACCGCAATGAACTGGTAATCGGCTTCGCCACGCAGTTTTTCGCCCATAAAGGGAGCGATCAAACCGCCCAAGTTGGAGCCACCGCCCGCACAACCGATAATCATATCAGCCTTTACGCCGTATTTGTCGAGTGCGGCTTTGGTCTCCATACCAATTACAGATTGGTGAAGCATAACCTGCGAAAGAACGCTACCAAGAACATAGCGATATCCCTCGTGTTCGGTTGCGGTTTCCACCGCTTCGGAGATGGCGCAACCCAAGCTACCCGTGGTACCGGGGAATTCTTCAAGAATTTGACGTCCAACACGTGTGGTATCAGAGGGGGAGGGAGTAACGCTTGCACCGTAGGTGCGCATGACCTCGCGGCGGAACGGTTTTAACTCATAAGAGGACTTTACCATAAAGACCTTGCAGTCAAGTCCAAAGTAGGAGCAAGCCATCGAAAGCGCAGTGCCCCATTGACCTGCACCCGTTTCGGTGGTAACACCCTTGAGCCCTTGCTCTTTTGCATAGTATGCTTGCGCGATTGCAGAATTGAGCTTGTGGCTACCGCTGGTGTTGTTGCCCTCAAACTTGTAATAGATGTGTGCGGGCGTGCCGAGCTTCTTTTCAAGGCAGTAAGCACGAACGAGCGGAGCAGGGCGGTACATTTTATAAAAGTTGAGAATTTCCTCGGGGATGGGGATATAGCGATTGGTATCGTCAAGCTCCTGCTTTACGAGCTCCTCGCAAAAGACCTTGCCAAGCTCTTCGGGCGTGATAGGCTTGCCCGTTTTGGGGTCAAGCAGGGGAGCAGGCTTTTTGACCATATCGGCACGTACGTTGTACCAATCGCGAGGCATTTCACTCTCTTCTAAATAAATCTTGTAGGGGATCTCTTTTCTTGCCATGGTTTTCTCCTTTCTCGGGGGCTAAAAAACAAAAAGCGCCCTTATACCATACGGTATAGGGACGAAAAATTCGCGGTGCCACCCTCATTGAAGCCAAAGCTTCCACTTTTCACATACGGAATAGATTATATGCGGCGCGAGTGGTAACGGGAGCGCACCCCGTCGAAGCCTACTGAAGCAAATTTGCCGTTCGGTTCGCCCTTGAAAGCCCATTCGCCAAGCCGACCCTGCCGCAATTCCACCACCTGCGACTCTCTGTAAAAGATTTGTGCTCGGTTACTCTTCTTTCTCATCGGTTTATGATGTTGTTAATAGTATAAACCCATTTGGCGCGTTTGTCAATAGGAAAGCGAAAAAAAGTGAGGTGTTTTTTTTCGTGAAATGTTGCTTCTTTACCATATTTATGGTATAATGAGGGCACAATGAGTTTGATTTTAAATGTTTCGGAGAAAATAAAATGATCAATTATGGACTAAAAGATAAAGTCGCCATCATTACGGGAGCAAACAATCCGCAGGGAATTGGAGCCGCCACCGCACAGGCATTTGCACGCGAGGGCGCAAAAGTGGTTTTGGTGTATAAAAAGATCCCGCGCGCATTTGATGCGAATAACGTTGACAAAAACGGTGCCGACCGCTACTATGCCGCAAACGCAGGCAATGCCGATGCCGTAGAGGCAAAGCTGAAAGAGCTGAACGCGGATTACTTGATTATCGAAAATGATATTTCTAATTCCAATGCTGTAAAAGGAATTTATGCCACCGTTTTGGAACGTTTTGGCAAGGTGGATATTCTTGTCAACAATGCCGCAGACGGTGACATGGATGGATTCGATACCATTGAAAGCCTTACCCAAAAGGTGATTGACGATACCTTTGCCGTCAACGTTCGCGGTAGTCTTTTGATGATTCACGAATTTGTAAAGCATCACGGTGATTATGGCAGAATTATCAATCTTTCTACCGATGCGGCACAAATTTTTGCAGGGCAAATCACGTACGGTGCGAGCAAAGCAACCCTCGAAGCGCTTACAAGAAGCATTGCCCTTGAGGTAGCCAAGTATGGCATCACCGTCAACGCAGTTGCCCCCGGTCCCACACAAACAGGGTGGATAGATGAGGATTTTGAAAAAGAGGTTTGTTCCATCATTCCAATGGGTATGCTGATCGAACCTGAGGATATTGCAAACACCATTTTGTTTTTGGCAAGTGAGCAAGCCAAAATGTTGACCGGACAGGTCATCAAAGTTTCCGGTGGACACGCACTCTAAAATAAAAAAAACGCCCCGACAGACCAAATCTGTCGGGGTTCTTTCTTTTATAATTTCGTCACCAATTCATCCAAATCTTTTCTCTTTTTTGCTCTCAATTTATCATCTTCTTTGGCGTAGCCAAGGGTGATGACAAGGCGGACGGGGTGAGAAAGGGAACAGATCTCGCGGATTTTTGCATCGTCGAGCCAACCGAGAATGCAGGTGTCAAGTCCTTGCGCGGTTGCTTCTGCTGTGAGATATGCCGCCGCAATGCCAATGTCGATAGAGCGGTAATCGTTGCCCTTGACCTTGGCTCCGAGCGCCGCAGTCTTGCAGTAGGGTTCCTCGGAGATGACAATGAGAACAGGCGCATCGATGGAGAACTTGTTGAGCCCCATGCCCATAGTGGCTTTTGCAACCTCGCGAGCGGTATCTCCTTGGCAAACGGTAAGATGGTAGGGTTGACCGTTGCAAGCCGATGGAGCAAGGCGTACAGTCTCTAGAATGGCATTGAGTTTTTCCTCTTCCACCGCGCGATTTGCATCATAAGAGCGGCAGGACTGCCGATTTTGTGCGATTTCGTAAAAATTCATAGTAACTCCTTTTTTTGCTAAATCTTTTTGCGGACGCGTTGCGTCCGTCACCTCATCCGTCAAATTCGCAAGTCGGATTTGACACCTTCCCCTCAAGGGGAAGGCTTTTGGTTAACTTTCCGCTTAAAATAGCGTTTCCCGTTTTTTGTGAAGACAACTTTCTTAGCGAGCAGGGTCTTGGTGGTGCCTGCGAGCTCGCGGTAGCAAAAGCGAGGTTTACCCTCGCGTCGACCGTCCGTCCACTAACTAACGAGTTTATTAGGTTATATTTGTCAGGAAGTTTTTGAAGGGGTGTGGGGGAACTTTTCTCAAAAAGTTCCCCCACGTAAAAACCGCATCCTATTCTAAATACAACGCATCCGCGTTCAAGAACGCGTGAGCGCTTAGGCGTGAGTCGGTAGGAATCACACGGGAGGCACCGCATTGCTTGCAGGTGACACGAACGCCCTCGGCGGTGATTTCGGCTTCATAGGAGCGACCGTTATCATCGGTGGGGCACTTGCAATAAATCTTGCCCTCGGCATCCATATCGTTGATGACGAACATCACAATATCCAAAACCTGAGGGTCGGGGAGAATATCCTCGTCCTCGATGATTTCTTCGGGCGGTGTCAAGCCGTTTTTTTCCATCATATCCAATA
>JAZOMJ010000015.1:0-7175 GCA_045653865.1 Eubacteriales bacterium | reverse complement strand
TGGTCACGATCCGACTTAAACGAAGCAAGACGCGCGGGCGGTCTCAAGCCTGCAAACTCTGCTTGGCTTTGGAGCCCCGGCAAAAAGCCGCAACTGCCCAACTTCCGCGAAAAATGGGGACTTGATGCCGCTGTTATTTCTGCGGTTGACCTCATTAAGGGTATTGGCATTTGCGCAGGGATGAAATCGATTGACGTTGAGGGTGCTACAGGCAACGTGCACACCAACTACAAAGGAAAAGCCGATGCTGCAATTCAAGCGTTTGCCGACGGTGCAGATTACGTTTATATTCACGTAGAAGCTCCCGATGAGTGCGGTCACAGAGCAGAAACCGAGAATAAAGTTCTCGCCATTGAAAAAATTGATGCGGAAATTCTCGCGCCTGTTCTCTCTTATCTTGCAGGCTGCGGCGAGGATTATCGCATTATGGTGCTTCCCGACCATCCCACACCCATCGAGTTGCGCACGCACACTTCTAACCCTGTGCCTTTCTTCATTTACGACTCCCAAAAAGAAACCAACGGTGTTTCGACCTTTGACGAAGATACCGCTACCGCTACGGGCAATTACCTTGCAGACGGTTACCGTTTGATGGAACTCTTGACAAAATAATTCGCGAAAGGAATTTTGCAATGAACTACGAGCCACAAATGCAATCTGCCCCCGCTAAAAAAGAAGAAGGCGGCTTTTTGTTCGATGCTCTTGAAATGTTTGTATGGGCATTGGCAATTCTGCTCTTAATTTTCACCTTTGCTCTGCGCCTTTGTCGCGTGGATGGGGCTTCGATGGAAAACACCCTTTACAACGGTGAAAACTTGTTGGTCTACAGTCTTTTTTACGAGCCCCAGCAGGATGACATTATTGTTTTTCACTTGACGGATGCCACACCCAACTTAGAAAAAATACTTGTCAAGCGTGTAATTGCTACCGGTGGACAAACGTTGAAAATCGATTTTAAAAATAACACAATTACCGTTGATGGCGTACTTTACGAAGATGAACATGCCACGCTGAAAAACAGCAAAGACGAGCTTATCAATCGATACATGAGCAATCGTCCCGACTGGGAATACAACACTAAGAATGACACTATGACCGTGACTGTTCCCGATGGACACTTGTTTGTGCTTGGTGACAACCGCAACTTCTCGCGCGACAGTCGCGACTCCAACATTATGTTTGTTGACGAGCGCTGTGTTCTTGGCAAAGTGATCGTCCGTCTTTCTCCCTTTACTGTATTCTCTTAATCTCCCACTTTAAAATTTTGACTGAAAGCGAGGTGCATCAAATGCCTTCGGAACAAATACAATGGTTTCCCGGTCATATGGCCAAAACGCGCCGTATGATTTCCGAAAACCTCAAAAACGTTGATATCATCATTGAAATTCTCGATGCGCGCATTCCTTTTTCTTCGCGCAATCCCGAAATCAAACGCCTCACAGAGGGCAAACCGACTTTGGTTCTTCTCAACAAGGCTTCCCTTGCCGACCCCAATCAAAACGCACTTTGGATGAAACGCTACACAAACGAAAACACTAAGTGCATTTTGACCGACTGTGTAACCGGTGAGGGACTCAACAGGATGGAAGGCGCCATTAAGGAAATTCTTGCCGACAAGCTTCGCAGATACGAAGAAAAAGGTATGATGGGTCGCCGCGTGCGTGCCATGGTTTTAGGTGTTCCCAACGTTGGCAAATCCTCTCTGATCAACCGCATTTGCGGCAATAAAAAGGCAAAAGTAGAGGATCGTCCCGGTGTCACCGTTGATAAGCAATGGGTGCCCACCAAAATCGGTGTTGACCTTTTGGATATGCCCGGCATTCTTTGGCCCAAATTTGAAGAACGTCGCGTAGGCGAAAACCTTGCTCTGACGGGTGCTATCAAGGATTCTATTCTCGATATCGAAGCACTTGCAACCGTGCTCTGTAAGCGTATGCGCCTGCTCTATCCCCAAATGCTCTCCGAAAGATACAAGCTTGGCGATATGGCGCAATATGAAGAACTCTCCGACTACGATCTCTTTTTGACCATTGGCAAAAAGCGTGGCTTCCTCATCAGCGGCGGTGAAATCAACACCGAGCGCACCGCAATTATGCTGCTGGACGAGTTCCGTGCATGCAAGCTTGGTCGCGTAACACTCGACCGCTACTCCAAGGAGGAGCTCCATGCTTGATTATACCATAGAACATCAATTGCACGAAGAAGGTTACGCGGTTGTTTGCGGCATCGACGAAGCCGGCCGCGGTCCCCTTTGCGGACCCGTGTTTGCCGCGGCTTGCATTTTGCCCGACGGACTTGTTTTGGAAGGTTTGAATGACTCCAAAAAGTTAACCCCCAAAAAGCGTGATAAGCTCTTTGACCTCATTTGCGAAAATGCAATCGCCTATTGCATTGCATCTGCAAGTGTTGAAGAAATTGACGAATTGAACATTCTCGAAGCCGACCTTTTGGCAATGCGTCGCGCCATCGATGGACTTTCGGTCAAAGCCGATTTTGCTTTGATTGACGGCAACATCGCAAGAGGATTTCAAATCCCCGCACGTGCCGTCATTGGTGGTGATGCAAAAAGCCCGAGCATTGCGGCGGCATCCATTCTTGCCAAAGTCGCACGTGACCGTGATTGCATCACTCTTGATGAACAGTATCCGCAATACGGCATAGCCAAACACAAGGGATACGGAACAAAACAGCATATGGATGCTTTGCGTACATACGGCCCCTCGCCCATTCATCGCAAACAATTCATTCGTTTTTTGGAAAAAGATGCAAATAAATAAAAATACAAAACAAATCGGTGATTTTGGTGAACGAATGGCTGTGCGCTATTTGCGCCTGCACGGATATACTATTAAAGAGCGTAATTGGCGTTCGGGGCATATGGAAATCGACATCATTGCCGCAAATCTTTCCACCATTGCTTTTGTGGAGGTCAAGGCACGCACTTATACCAAGGAAACATTGGAGACCGCGCCGCCGCCCGGCAATGCAGTCAAAAGCGAAAAGCAACGCCTCACACGCCAAGCCGCAAAAGATTACCTTTGGCAACATCCTACCAAAAAACGACCTCGAATGGATGTAATCGAGGTATGGCTTTTGCGCGATGAGAAAACCGATAGAAAAAAGATTGCCAAAATCAATCACATCAAAGCCGCTTACTAAAGGAGAAACTATGAAACTTTCCCTTTTTGATTTGCACGCCGACACTGCTTGGGCTATGCTTCAATCGGGGCAACCGCTCGGTAGCAATTCCCTTGCCGTCTCACTCGACAAAGCACAAAAATATGAACGCTACATACAAACTATGGCGCTATGGACTTCCCCGAAGCTCGGTGATGATGAAGGATGGCAGGAGCTTCTGCAAATCGTTAAAAATCTCAAAAACGATCCTGCACTACAAAACGGTGATGCGGAGATTTCTTCTGTTTGCCCTGCACGAGATTCCCAAAAAGCGTCTCTGATACTTTCGGTTGAGGATGCACGCGTGCTGGACGGTCGCATTGAGCGCGTAGCAGAGCTTGCCGCTATGGGTGTGAAAAGTGTTATTCCCATGTGGAGCGGTGAAACTTGCATTGGCGGCTCGCATAATACAAGCGTTGGTCTAACCAACTTTGGAAAACGTGCCGCAAAAGAAATGCTTTCCCATGGAATGATTCTTGATATTTCTCACGCGTCAGTGGAATCCAGCAAAGATATTTTCGAAATTTCCGCTCAATACGGCAAACCCGTTATTGCTTCTCACTCCAATGCGCACGTCATTTGCCCTGTCAGCCGCAATCTGCGCGATTGGCAAATCGATGCCATTGTGGCGTCAGGCGGCATCATCGGGATCAATCTTTATAAAGCTTTTCTCGAAACCGACGGAAACGCCACACTTGATAGCATTCAACGTCACATTGAACATTTCCTCTCTCGCGGAGCGCAATATGCTCTCGCGCTTGGGTGCGATATGGACGGTGCGGATTTGCCCGATGATATTCCCAACCTTTCTCACCTTGACCGTCTTGCCGAGCATCTTTTGGCAAAGGGTTACTCGCAAGAGCTGATTGACAATCTCTTTTTTGAGAATGCTTATCGCTTTGCAGAAAAGCATTTCCGATAATTTTGTTTACTACGGACCGTCGAGGACGCCGGTCCCTACAATCCATTTTGTTTTTACTTTCATTAAACGCAGGAGACATAACCATGTTGTACAAAAGCACAAGAAGTCAAGCGGCCGCCACTCACAGTGCCGCACAAATCATTAAGCAAGGCCTTGCCGCAGATGGCGGTTTGTTTGTGCCCGAAGAAATTCCCGCACTCACTATGCCCGAAATTGAGGCTCTTTGCAAAGAATCCTACCCCGTAAGAGCCGCCAAAATCCTTGCCAAGTTCCTCTCTGACTACACCTATGAGGAACTTCTTGCCGACTGCGAAGCGGCTTATAGCGAATCCTCTTTTGTTGGCGGCGCAGCACCTCTTGTAAACCTTGCTGACAACAAAGAAATTTTGGAGCTTTGGCACGGTCCCACCGCGGCATTTAAGGATATGGCTCTGCAAATTATGCCCCGTTTGCTCTCTCGTGCTTTGACCAAAACCGGTGAGAAACGCACCGCGCTCATTCTTGTTGCCACCTCAGGTGATACAGGCAAAGCCGCTCTTGAGGGATATAAGGACATAGAACGCATCAAGATTATGGTATTCTATCCCGTTGACGGTGTCAGCCGCGTACAAAAGTTGCAAATGGCAACCCAAACCGGTGAAAACGTAAACGTTTGTGCTATTGAGGGCAACTTTGACGATGCACAAACCGGTGTTAAGGTCATCTTTGGCGACGAATCGATGGCACAAAAGCTGAACGAGAACGGTTATTTCTTCTCTTCTGCCAACTCCATTAACTGGGGACGACTTGCTCCCCAAATCGTTTATTATGTATCGGCTTACTGCGATCTGCTTGCCGCAGGAAAATGCCGCATTGGCGATCCCTTTAACGTATGCGTTCCCACAGGCAACTTTGGCAACATTTTTGCCGCTTATATTGCAAAACTGATGGGATTACCGATCAACAAGCTCATCTGTGCTTCCAACGCCAACAACATTCTCACCGATTTCTTGCGCACCGGCACATATGACCGCAACCGCGATTTCTATTTGACGATGTCTCCCTCGATGGATATTCTCATTTCCAGTAACCTTGAACGCTTGCTTTACTTCTGTGCAGGCAGTGAAAAGACCGCTGATTATATGAAGCAGTTGAACACCACGGGCGCATACAGTGTTGACGCTGACGTATTTGCAAAGATTACCGAAAACTTTGTGGGTTATTTCGCTGACGAAAAGACCACTGCAAAAACCATTTCTGCTTGTTGGGAAAAGTACGGCTACCTTGCCGACACCCACACCGCAGTTGCCATTTCTGCCGCAGAACAATACATCAGCGAGAGTGGGGACACACTCCCGATGGTGATCGACTCCACCGCAAGCCCCTACAAGTTTGCAAACAACGTATACCGTGCGGTTACCGCAAAAGAACCCGAGAGCGACCTTGCGGCACTCGATGCACTCAGCGCGGCTACAAACACCGAAATTCCCTATCCTCTCGCAGGCCTTGCCCAAAGAAATGTTCGCTTTGAGAAAGTTGTGAAAAAAGAAGAGATGGCAAAAGCAGTTCTCGAATATCTCAACATTCAATAAACATCAAAAAAAGACGGCATTGCGTTGCAATGCCGCCCCCCCTTCTGGAATGATTAGTATTCCTTGGGCTTAAATGTTGCGCAGAGTGTGTCGCCGGATGTGGACGCGTTGTTGGGGCCAACAGCAATTTCATTTGCCGTGCAGTGGGTATCACAATCGTGGTAATAGCAGTTTTGTACGTTACACTTAATACCCTTGATGTGCTTGTCACAACAATTTTCGTTCTTCTTCATTTCCATTTTTTTCTTTCCCCCTTGCGGTTTTCTGCAAAAGACTATGTGCCTTCGCTGTATTTAGTCTTGCCGAACAACTGCAAATTTATACGTATTGAAAGGAGGTCCTTTTGTGGCACTTTTCGTTATAGCCGATCTGCATCTATCTTCAGACGGTTCAAAATCTATGGAAAAATTCGGCTCCAGATGGGCCGACTATATGAAAAGACTCGAACAGAATTGGAAAGCGGTGGTTCGTCCCGAAGATACGGTTATCGTCCCCGGCGACATTTCTTGGAGCCTCAAACTTGAAGATTCCTTGGAAGATTTTCGCTTTTTGAATTCTCTCCCCGGCAAAAAACTCATTGGCAAAGGAAATCACGATTTTTGGTGGTCGACCGCCAGCAAAATGAAAGCATTCTTTGCCGAAAATGAAATTGACACCATTGATATTCTTTACAACAATGCCTACGATATGGGTGACTGCATTGTGTGCGGTACACGCGGCTGGTTTGTGGAAGAATCGCAACAACACACGGTTGGAACAGTGGATTACAGCCGCATCATCAACCGTGAAATCATCCGCTTGCGCATGAGCTTGGATGAAGCCGTAAAATTGCGCGGTGAGAGCGAGAAACCCATTCTGCTCTTTTTCCACTTCCCGCCCGTTTGGTGCGATTTTGTTTGTCAAGAAATCTTGGACGTATTGCACGAATACAACATCAAAACCTGCTATCACGGTCACATTCACGGTATGTACGGTGTGCCGCGAAAAATGCAGTTTGAGGGCATTGATTTTATTATGTGCGCGGCAGATCATCTGCTTTTTACTCCCTTACCCGTTTTCTTACAATAAAAATGAAGATTTAAGCTTATTTTTTTGCAAAATCTATTGACAAAACGCAAAAAAAATTATAAAATATTGTCTGTATGTAAAAAAATTACCATAAACCTATTTGGAGGACATTTGAAATGAGTTTGATCAAATCCACAAAAGCCGAAAAGAGCACCTATAAGTTGGAGTTCTCGGTAGATAAGGCTACCTTTGATAAGGCAGTATCCAACGTTTACCGCAAGCAAGTCGGCAAAATCGCCATTCCCGGTTTCCGTAAGGGCAAGGCGCCCCGTTCCGTAATCGAAAAGATGTACGGTCAAGGCTTCTTCTAAGAGGACGCTATCAACGAAATTCTTCCCGATGCTTTTGACGAAGCACTTAAGGAAGCAAAGCTCGACAACCTCGTTGGCCAACCCGAGTTCGATATCGTTTCTATCGATGATAACGGTCTCGTTATG
>JAZOMJ010000014.1:0-19880 GCA_045653865.1 Eubacteriales bacterium | reverse complement strand
AATTTGAAAAACACCATTAAGTGCGAGCATCGCATTTGACCGGTCAAACGCAAATGTGCAAAGCCTATATAACAAGCAGAAAGAGAGAACAAACCGGAAAAACCGAAATGTCCTCTCTTTTTCTGTTGGTTGAATGAAATCGTGGCTATACCACGATGAAATCTTCACTTCGTTCAGATGAAATCCAAGGCGTTGCCTTGTATGAAATCAAATCCGTCCAACTTCACCCCCGCGAAGCAGGATTTCATCGCGAAAGCGATTTCATCCACCAGAGGTGGACTTCACCCGTCGAAGACGGATTTGACTGCGTGATACTCCGTTAAGAGTATCACGCTAACTTGTCTCTCCGTTTTTCATCATTGGATTATTCTTTAACCCACTTTGCATACAAAGTGAGATCCTTAGAATAGGTGGTTGCTACAAAAGGAATATTGCCTGCGTAATCGAGGCACCAACCGTCAAATCTGTAACCTTCTTTAGTGGGATTTTCGGGAAGGACGATGGTGTCGCCAACATTGCCCGTAAGGGTGGTAATCAACAAACCATCACCGTTATCGGTGCTGCCATTGGGTGCCTTGCCGCCAACAAAGGTGAGTGTAACTTCACCTTCAAATGCTTCGGGCAGTTCCCAAACAATTTGATAAATGGATGCCATGGTTTCACCGGAGGTTCTTTGATAATAAACCGTCACGATTTTGCCATCGGAAAGCTCAACAGAGGAGGTATAACCCCAGTCGGAAGAGTTATCAACCGGCTTAAGACCGTAGGAGAGGATAACCTCACGCGTCCAAGTCAAGCCACCGTCGTAGCTCAAACGAGCACGAATACCAAGGGTGGTATCCTTATTTCTTTCGGTATAAGATACAGTATTTCCGGCAACGGGATCGATGTAAATACCACGGTAGCCGTAAGTCATAATCATAACGCCGGAGCTGTGTTGAATCATATGAGCAGGAGTTTCTTGAACAAACGCAATCAGGTGCCAATCACTGAACTTATCCTCACCGGGTTGCAGCTCACATTGATAAAGTCCCTTATTGGAACGCATCACAACAATGAGAACACCGTCATCGTTGTAAATACCATAGGGCTCTTGGAAGTCCCAACCGGTCTTTTCGTTTTGCTCGGTGTCGGTTGCAATAACAATAGCATCCGACCAAACAAAGCCGTTTTCGTCCATGGTGCCGTCGGTGAATCTAACACCAATACCGGTTCCCCAAGTTTTATTTACCTTGTCATACTTAAGATAACCAACAGAGGTCAAACCACCATCGGGATTGACAATGAGACCGTGAGGAGTAAACATGCCATCTGGCATACTGTAAATCTCGCTCCAAGTCTTGCCGCCGTCCTCACTGATGATGTAGTTGCCACCCATATATTTGGTGTCGTAATCCTCGGGAATGGTATTTGCCCAAGCTTGATATTTGCTTGCGTTATTGTTCAAATAGTAAACCTTGGACGCGCAGAACCAAGAAACAATGATTTTGCCGTTCCAGTAAACAACACCTGCGTCGCGGTCATCAAGAAGTGTATCTGCCACAACTTGAGGATCACTCCAAGTCTTGCCGCCATCCTCGGAGAACCAGCAAGCAACCTTGCCTGCGGGGTCAACGTGTGCTTGACGGAAGCCGGAGGAAACCGCAATCAGGCGGTCGCCATCAAGCTTGGTTACGGTAGGCCAAGCAAAATAACCGTACTCTTCGCCACTCTTTCTGCAAAGAATACTACGGGTGACTTCATCAACAATATATTCATATTGTACTTTTTCGGAGTTGAAATGATAGTAATAAACTTCAACACCCTTTGCACCCCAAACACGGATGGTGGGATACAAGGATTCGCTCAAATCAAGGGTGATGCTATATACCTTGCCGGCATCCAACACTACGTACGGCATGTTGTTTTTATAGATAACGGTAACAGAATTGCCATCTGCATCCTTTACCGAAACAAATTTTGCACCATCGGTAATTTGGAACTCCATAACGCCATCACCGGAAGCACCGCCTACGGCACTCTTAACGTACAAATCGAAAGATACATAACCAAACTTGCCAATCGCGTTGTTGATGGTCAACTTGCCCTCATCTGCGCTAACATGGACTTCTTTTTTATAGAGATATGCGTTGTTGGACAGAACCTGATCAACACTACCACTCGCTTTTTGGAATGTTACAAAACTTGCGTTGTAACTTAAAAGGTTCAAGATCTTGTTATTCATATAGTCCTCGTACCCTTCTTGATCAAGCACAGAAACATAAAATGTGGCATTGCCATAATTAGAGCAAAGTTTGAGAGAAATCTTTTTGCCTAAATACTCGTTATAGTATGCTTTTTTCAAAACAAGAGCGTTTTCTTTGATTTCGTAGTACTCATTACTGATCTTTCCGTTTTTATCTTCCAGCCAAGCATCGGTTACGCCATCAAAATCAACCGGAATTTCTGCGGCATCTTGATAGGTAAGCGCTACCGCATCGGAAACACTGATGTGGTGATTGGAAGTAACAACATACTCAACACGAAGAGAAAATTGTTGTCCTGCCCCATCGGTGGGATTATAATATACCACATAGGTTCCCTCTTTGCCGTTGAAATCCATCGCTCTGTTGGCTTCTTTGGTTACTTTCATTTCATTGCCAATGCTATCGATAAAAGCGATACACTTGGTGAAGTTTTGAGAAGCAACAGCGGTTTCGTGATCCATGTAAACAGTGTTGCCATCAACCACGCCACCATCAATCACAAACTCAAATGAGCTATCATATACACAAATTTCAACTTCCCGAGCATTTCCACGCCAAATATAAACCAACAAATATTTGCCGGGGGTGTTTAAATCCACTTCACCAACCACAGTAACTTCTTCGTCAGCTGAAAGTTTCAAAAGCTTTAAAATATCCGCTTTTAAAGTTTCTTGGCTAACACTTGAATCAACAATATAGTTTAGTGAGA
This sequence comes from Eubacteriales bacterium, assembly GCA_045653865.1. Classification (GTDB taxonomy): domain Bacteria; phylum Bacillota; class Clostridia; order Oscillospirales; family CAG-272; genus UMGS1865. The sequence continues at coordinate 16,925 of JAZOMJ010000014.1, read as the reverse complement.
GAGTGGTTGATTGTTTGATTTCAGCAAGATAGGTTTTAACAACATCTGTATCTAAGAGCAACATAATGATTACGCCCAATGATATCGTTAAAACCAAAATAACCGCAAGCAACGCAAATATGGTTGTAACGGCATTACGCTCCTTCATTTTTATTTCCATTTTCAATCTCCTTTTGAATAGGTTCCACAACATAATAGCATCTTTTCAAAAACAAACGCCGGTAAAAGGTTCGATAAAATCTGACACTTTTACCGGCGTCGCTTGTATAGGCTTTTGTAGCCTAAAAGAATCTAAAGTAGTCTACTTACTCGTCAAGTACGGTTACATAGAAGGTTGCCTTACCATAGTCGGAGCATATCGAAAGCTCGATGGTTTGGCCTGCAAACTTTGCATAATAGTAAGATCTCAAAATAATTTGATATCCATTTAATGGGTTACCTTTTTCATCTTTATCCGTTATGGTGCTATACAAACCGGCAATCTTTTTGCCTGCGCTATCTTCAACCCAAAGGTTGATTTGATCCAGCGGCGCACCGTCAAAGTCAACGTCAATTCTTACGGTCTTTTGAGATGCAGGCACTTCAATATTGGGGGTTTCAATAATAAACGAGAAGGGGTAGGTTACATCATAATTCAAAGTAAAGGAGAATACCTGTCCTGCCGCATCGGTGGCGGTATAGGAAACAGTATATATTCCTACCTTATTATTAAAGGACATAGAATCACTGCTCTTAACAGCTTGAATTACATTCCCAAGGCTATCTTTAACGGTAATTCCTTTGGTAAAATCGTCGGTAGCCAATGCATCCTCATAATACATAGAAACTGTATCATCTACGATTTCTCTGTTATCAACAACATAACTGAAGGTGTTGTCATAAACAAAAACTTCAACTTCTTTAGTCTCGCCACCACTCCAAGTGCAAGTAAATACGTACTTGCCGGAAGTTTCCAAATCTGCAGTGCCAATGATAGACAACTCGGCACCAGCGGGAACATTCAACAGTTTTGCAATGTCCGCTTTCATTGTTGCTTGCGCAACATTTGCCTCTGCCGCATAGTGCAAAGAAACAGGAGCAGGTTTTTGCAGTTCGGGGAGACCGGAATTGCCGTTGTTTTCATTTGCCAGGGTTAAGCCAAGCCCTACAGACAACGTAACAACCAAGCTAAGCGCCAACAGCAACACAATTGTTGCAGCAACGTTACATTCTTTCATTTTTGCTCTCCTTTTTGAGATATTTTAACAGTGTAGCAAAATGTTTTCAAAAACAAACGCCGGTAAAAGTTCAAATTGTGCATATGATCCTTTACCGGCGTCGTTCTATGTCACAAAAGACATAGAGTTATTGAATTGATTCAATCATTAAGCGTTTTGATCGTCGCCTGCAACGGTTTCTTCAACAACTTCCTCTACAGGAGCTTCTACAGCAACTTCCTCTACGGGAGTCTCTTCAACAACTACTTCTTCAGCAACGGGGCCTACGGGAATAGCAGCAACCATCTTCTTGATGATACCTTCGTTAACCAGCTCTTCGGTGGTCTTGAAGGGCATCTTGTAGTCAACTTCTTCAAAGTTCTTCTTCTTAGGCAATTGCAGCTTTTCTTCGCAAAGCATAGTGATCAACTCAAGTGCGTGCTTGAACTTGCGTTCGCCCTTAACCTTAATCAGTACGGGAACAGCAGCGTACTTCTTCTTTGCGGACATATCCGTAAAGTTGTACTTGGAGTCAACCAATTCTTCGGGACTGAATGCGGTGTAAACATAAAGAGTGCGAGTTTTTGCATTGAACTTAGCAAGAGGTGTTCTGCCAACGTTGAAGGATTCGAAATTCCAGCTTGTGCGGCTCTTAACGCCCTTGTAAGAGAGCAAAAGATTCTTAATAGCATTGTAGTACTCTTGAATGCTGCCTTGGGATTGTGCAAGGCGAGACAGATAGCTGCGACGATAACGGGTTACAAGTTGAACCTCACCGCGGCTCTCTTGTGCAAGCATTTCTGCATAACGATCTGCATCAGCGATTGCATCGATGTAATCAAGAGGCATAGAACCGAAGCCACCAAAGGAATCATCGTCGTCATCATCATACTCTTCCTCATTTGCTTCTTCAACAACTTCCTCTTCTTCAACCAGAGCGATTGCATCGGTTGCATCGGCAGATTCATTGAAGTTTTCAGCCATTGCGCTAGCAACTGCATCTTGAACTTCTTCAGAAACCTCGGTATCTTCAATCATTTCTGCATCGAGCATATCGAGAGCGAATTGATCAACAAGTTCATCTGCTGCTGCGTTTGCTTCAGCCATAAGGTCGATTTGTGCCAACTCTTCGTCAAGTTCTGCCTTTGCTTCCGCAACTGCCAAACCTGCATCAACGTCGGTGTCGATGTCAGCAGAAATTTCAGCATACAGATCTTCTACCTTAGCATCAAGACCTTCTTCGATGATAGCATCGGGATCTTCGATCTTATCGGGAATAACAACGGGCTCGAAATCAGGAAGGATACCTTGGAGTTCAACAGAAATAACAGGATTTCTGCCGCTATCTTCGATGCGGATAAGAACAAAACCGATAATCAACGGGATAACAACAATCAGAATGAGAGCGATCAGAACGATGAGCGCAATACCGATTGCGGAAGCCCAGAAAGGAGTATCATATTCGGGAGCGATCAGGAAAGTAACATCACCGGTGGTTGTGTAACCATCAATAATATAATAGAAGCCGTCTTCGCTCAAGGTTACGCTGTACATGTCGCTTGCAACAACTCTGTTACCGTCAGCATCAACAATGTAGAGATTGCCGGCAGAAAGAGGATAGCAGTTCTTATCAGCGCTAAATGCTGTGGAGACAGGAATGCGAACGCTGAAATTCAAATCGCCAATGTTGCTGAGGTTAAGCGTGTATGCCTTGTAAACGCGCAAACCACGAGTGGTAATACGTGCCAACTCTTCAGGAATGGACAACTTTGCTTCTACAGAAGAAGGAATACCATTGTTGCTAACAACTACGATGGAGCCCTCGGGAGTTTCGAGAACCTTGTAGTTAGCAATAACGGTCATAGTTGCGGTATCCTTTTCAACGATAACGTCAACAGTGCTAAGCTTGGGAGCAACTACCTTTACGGTGTAAACGCCGGGTTCGGTAACTCTCTTAACCTTTTTGCCTTGCTCGTTGGTGTACTCATAGGTGATAGAAGAGAGAACCCAATCAGGGATGATCTCGCCATCTTTGCCCTCTGCTACCAATTGGAAGCTGAAAGCTACACCGGGATTGAGCAATTGACCGCTGGTAACGAACTCGCCATCGTTAAGAACAACTGTGTAGGTTGCCTTTGTAACGGTGAGAGTGTTATTAACGGATACGCCTTTTGCTACCTTGTACAGTGCATTGGGAGCAACTGCAGTCAACTTGTATTCACCTGCTGCAGCGATTTCGGTTACAGGAACCTTCATACCCATGCTGTCAACCAAAACAGTCATAGGAACTACGCTACCGTCAGCAAGCTTACCAACTGCCTTAATTGTGGTAAAGTCATCAGCAAAGCTAATGGTGTCGCCGCCTTGCCATACAATATCAACGATTGTGGCTTGCTCAACGATTACTTTAACCTTAAGGGGAGCAACGTAATAGTTCTTGTTCTCGTTGGTAAGAGAAACTTGTGCAACGGCATAAACACCGTCTTCTTTGGCAACCAAACCTTGTGCAGAGAAATCTACAGTGATGGATTCTCTGTCAAAAGCAACTTGGTCATCCTTCAATGCACCAACCAACTTAACACTGTTGCCAAGAACAACCTTAACATCGTTGTAGATGCCTTGGGGGTTGTAAGTGGTTGTAGCTGTTCCTTCGCCGTCCCAAGACAGTTCCTTAGGGCGAATCTCTGCGGGGAGATATTGAACTGTGGAGTTCTCTTCGCCGGGAACCTTGTAGGTTACTTGGATTTTAACAGCCGAACCAACATTAGCGGTAGGTTGGTTGTTCGCATCCATGAAGACAATGTCGCTTGTAACGATCTTTTCACCGTCAATATTGACAACGATAAAACGATCGCCAACACCCGAGTTGCCGTCATAGGTCTTTACCCATTTGCCCAGGCTTTCGTCAAATCTAAAACCTGTATCGCCGGTGGCAGGCATATGGTCATGGCTACCCGTGTAGGAAATGGGTGCGGGTTCTGCATTGGCAAAAATAACCGTGCAGCAAACCATCAGCACGAGCATCACTACAAGAGCAGCGATTCGAATGAAATTGCGCTTGCTTGCAAGCTGATTTTGTTGATGTTTCATAACATAACAACCTTTCCATAAAAGAAATTCGCGTTTTGCGTGCGCTTTTTAGGGCGCTCGACTACGCGTGCTTTTATATTTACACATTATTATAACACAGCGATTTGGTATTGTCAACACATTTTTCCAAAAAAAATCGCTTTTTTCAATTTTTTTTGCGAGAAAACGCATCTATGTTGCGCATTTTGCTCCATTTTGGCGGTCGAATTTCCTTTTTTTGCCTTTTAGAGAAAAAACAAGGCATTTTGCCATGTATGAAAACGTCATAGGTGGAAAAACTATCAAAAAACGAGCGAGGTGCAGATGAAAATTTTAATTTTGACCGACCAACTGGGAATTGGCGGTGCGGAAACACACATCGTGCAACTGGCATTGGAGCTATTTCGCCAAGGAAATGAGGTTTTTGTGGCATCATCGGGAGGTGTAATGGCAGATAGTTTGCAAAAACAAGGAATTACGCATATCTGTCTGCCATTAAAATCGCATTCCCCCTTGATTTGGCTCATTTTGCGCCACAAAATACGAAAACTCATAAAAAGAGAAAACATCGACATTGCGCACGCGCACGCGCGCGTAGCGGCAACGCTCATCAAGGGCGTTCACAGATTGCAATGCGCCGAAATTGTAACCGTGCATGCGAAATTTCGAGCAGGAATGTTGCATCGTCTGTTTTCTTATTGGGGGAAGTACAGCATAGCCGTAAGTGAGGATTTACGCACGTATTTGCATAGCGTTTATGGTATTTCGACACAACGTATCTGCGTTATTCCAAACGGAATCGAGCTTTCCCGCTTTTCTCCTATCGAGCGTCGGCATAATGGCTACACGCGCATCTTGTTTGCCAGTCGGCTGGATGCAGACTGCTCCCGTGGCGCAGAATTGCTTTGCGAAATCACACCGGATCTGGTCAAACATATTCCAAATTTGCGCATTACCATTGCAGGCGGTGGTCAAAAAATGGACGAAATCGCACAACGTGCCAAAGAAATCAATCTTGCTTTGGGATTTGAATGTATCTTCCCTTCGGGTAGCATACAAGATATGCCTTCCCTTTTGCAAAAGCAGGATATTTTTGCAGGTGTGTCACGAGCGGCATTGGAAGCCGCCGCCTGCGGTTGCTCAGTAATTCTTTGCGGAAACGAAGGATACGAGGGCATTTTAACCGAGGAAACATTTTGGCAGGCATCGCTAACCAACTTTTGCGCAAGAGACGCGCAAAAACCTCACGCACAAATCTTGCTGGAAGACATTTTGCGCCTTGTCGCCTCCCCTACGTTGCAACAGCAAAACGCAATGGCGTGCCGTAAATTGTTGGAGAAATACTATGACTCCACCTCTGTTTGCCAACAAACAATAGACGTCTATCAAAAAAGCATGCTTCATCCCACTCGTGCAACCCTTGCTATTGGCGGATATTTTGGGTGCGGCAATCTCGGTGATGATGCCATTTTGCAGGCTTTTATTGAATATACGCACACACACTTCCCCAATATGCGCATTTTGGCACTAACAAAAAAGCCTCACAAGGACAAAAAACGCCTTGGTGTTGACTGCTATCAAAGAAAAGGACTTTTTTCCCTCTTGGCAGTGTTTGCCCGTGCCGATGCTTTTTTGTGTGGTGGTGGATCCCTTTTGCAAAACATCACAGGAAAATTCTCGGTCTATTATTATTTGTGTATGCTCCGATTGGCAAAACTGTGCGGGGCTTTGCCCGTGCTTTATGCCGCAGGGATTGGACCCCTGCACGGGAAGCGCGCAGAAATTGCCGTGCAAAAAACACTCAGCCGATGTGCTTATATCAGTTTGCGCGACATAGACTCCTTATACTTTTTGCAAGCCAAGAGAATCGATTCAGCCAAATTGCATTTGGGTGCAGATGTGGCTTTGCTTCTCACGCCACCGCCTATTTCTCGCACGTATGCTCTCCTAAAACGCATAGATGTAGCACAAAATTGCCGTTATGTCTGTGTTTGTCTCAAAGCCGATAAGCACTCCTTTGATAACTGTTGTACCATTGTTGCCGCGGTACGGATGCTCTGCCGTGAGCACAACCTTTTGCCTATTTTCATGCCGCTCGATCAATCCGACCTTTCTATCAACAAGGCGGGCGCACAAAAGCTTGGCGGCAAATGCTTTGTTGCAGAGGAACCGCGTGACGTCACCGCTCTTTTGCGCAACGCACAATTTTTGATATCCATGCGTTTGCACGGCTTGATTTTGGCAACAACCGTTTCTCTTCCGACCTTGGGAATTTCCACCTCGGGTGACCAAAAAATCCCCTCTTTTGCACGTGTTGCGGCACAAGAACATCTTGCTCCCGAAAAGATATCAATTGCAACTATTATTGAAATTTGCCAAACTTTTTGCTCTTGCCAAGAGGCTTTGCGACCCTTAATTGCCGATGCTTGCCGAGATTTGCAAAAAAATGCGCAAAAAGACCTTGCAAATATTGTTGCAATGGTTTATAATAAAGGCAGGTATATCAAAAAAAGCGAGGACACAACATGAAACACGCACAACTTGCCGACCTCTTGCGCCCCCAAGAACTTGACGGTATTGTCGGTCAGGAGCATTTATTTGGGGAACGCGGCGTTGTTCGCCGTATGCTGGCGGGCGGCCGTATTACCAATATGATCTTTTACGGCCCTCCCGGCACCGGCAAAACCACTGCCGCCTCGATTATTGCAAAGCAATCGGGCATGAATTTTCATAAACTCAACGCCACGTCCGCATCCCTTGCCGATGTAAAAGCCATTATTGAAGAAACCGGCAATCTGTTTGGTGCAAACGGCGTTTTGCTTTATCTTGATGAGATTCAATATTTCAACCGCAAGCAACAGCAATCGCTGCTTGAATATATCGAGGATGGGCGCATCACGCTCATCGCATCCACGACTGAAAATCCGCATTTCTTCGTTTACAATGCAATTCTTTCGCGCTCGTCGCTCTTTGAATTCAAGGCGGTGTCTGCTAAGGAAATTCGCCCTGTTCTTTTGCGTGCGCTCGACTACTTAAACGAAGAAAACGCACAGCATAAGACGGTTTCGGATGAAATTTGCGACTATATCGGTCACGCCGCTCGCGGTGACGTGCGCCACTCGATTGTTCTTTTTGAGAACGCTTATCACGCCGCTGATGAGGAAATTTTGCGCGAGCACGTGGATAGTTTTGACACATCTGTTGGTAATTTTGGTGATGACACGCACTATGATTTGCTCTCTTGCTTGCAAAAATCCATTCGCGGCTCCGACCCCGATGCGGCAGTATTTTATCTTGCAAAAGCACTCTTGGCAGGCGAACTCCTCTCGGTTTGCCGCAGATTGCAAGTCATCGCATCCGAGGATATCGGCCTTGCCTACCCCTTGGCGGCATCGGTGGTGCGCTCTTGTTGCGAATCGGCAAAGGAACTCGGTATGCCTGAGGCGCAAATCCCCTTGGCAAATGCCACACTCCTTTTGGCAACCGCGCCCAAATCCAACTCGGTGGAAACCTCGATTCTTGCCGCGGCAGAGGCGGTTAAGGCAGGAAAAGGCATTGACTGCCCGCGACATTTGCAAAGCCCCCTCTTTAAGGGATACAAATATCCGCACGACTTTGAAAACCACTACGTAAAGCAACAGTATTTGCCCGATGACCTGCTTGGCACAACCTTTTATCGCCCCGGGGCGAACAAAAACGAGCAAGCCGCCGCAGAATATTGGAAGAAAATTAAAGGATAACAACAAAAAACTTATGAAAAAGAACATACTGGTGAGCGCTTGCCTCTTGGGAGAAGCTTGCCGCTATGACGGCAAAAGCAAGCCCTGCGAGCGTGTGATTGCGCTTAAGGATACATACAACCTCATCCCCATTTGCCCCGAGGTGATGGGCGGTCTCCCGACCCCTCGCACCCCCTCCGAAATTTGCGGTGAGCGCGTACTGATGAAAGACGGTCGCGATGTAACCGAGAACTATAATCGCGGTGCACTCACCGCCCTTGCCATTGCTCACGAAAACGCGTGTACGGTGGCAATTTTGAAAGAAAAAAGCCCCTCCTGTGGGAGCGGCTTGATTCACAACGGCCTTTTCGATGGCGGTCTTGTTGCAGGCGACGGAATCGCGGCACAAATGCTCAAAAACGCCGGTGTTCGCGTGCTTGGCGAGAGCGAGATCACAGAGGATTTCTCTCTGTAAACTCCTCTTTTTGCGGCACGTGCCACCAAAAAGACAGTATTTCGGGCAGATTTGCAAAACGCTTGGGCTGGCAGAGCATCCGCCAAAGCCACTCCAACCCCACACGCGACATCCACAAGGGTGCGCGCTCAATATCTCCTGACCACACGTCAAGACTGCCGCCAAGGCAAGCGATGGTGCGAATGGATGTGAGGTGGTGCAAGTTTTCCATCACCCAACTCTCCTGCACGGGAAAGCCCATGCAAACAAACAAAATATCGGGGCGGCAAGCGCGAATGTAAGAAATTACACGCGCGTTTTCCTCTCCCGTTCTATCAAAATACCCCCACGTTGTGCCGCAAATGCATAGACGTGGGTGTTTTTTTCGCAAATTTCGGGCGGCTCTCTCGGCAATGCCCTCCCCACCACCAAGCAAAAAGACACGCAAGCCTGCACGCTCGGAACGCGCAAGCAGTTCGGCTCCAAAGTCGATACCTGCCACACGTTCACAAAGGGGCGTGCCTATTTTTTGCGCCGCTATCAGTACACCCCTGCCATCGGGCAAAGAAAGAGAGGCTCGGTTGAGCAAATTGGTAAGTTTTGCATCCTTGCGCGCCCTCTCCAACATAAGTGCGTTTGGGGTGAACACCACGCAGGGTTCTCCCACAGAAAGAAGCGCGCGCTTCACCGCTTCCCCCATAGCGACATTGTCGATTTTGACACCGCAAAGCTTGATTTCTTCCATAAAATCCTCCGTTTTTGCATAGCATATCGCTATTTTCTGCATTTTTGAGGAAATTATCCAATACACAATCTACCAAACGAGGAACAAAAAACACGCTCCGATTTTTCTTTCAGAGCGTGTTTTTTCTTATTCGACTTTTTCAAATCTTGGGCGCTTGACGCCGTCAACAACAACGGTCTCGTTCCACATTGATGCAGGACGCACCCAAAAACCGGTGTTGCCGTCAAGGGGTTCGTAAACCACCATATCCTCCAAGGTTTCGGAGTGGTGTGCCAAGCAAATAACGCGGTACATTCCCCCCTTGTAGTGGCGGTAAATGCCTGCAATATCGCTTTGAATGGGTTTGATTTCTTTTTTCATATTCTTACCTCACTCTCGCCCAACAAGTGCGCAATATTCCTCATAGGTGCAAAGCATACGCAATGCCGCAAGGAGCGCGTTTGGCGTCATTCCTACGGGAAGACCGAGGCGCTGACAAAGCGCATCTCTCTTTTCTTTGCTGCCCTCTCCGCCCGTCAAACCGTCCTCATAAAAATCGGTTTTGGAAAGCGGATTTTCCGCCATACGGCTCGTAACCGCCTCTGCATTGGCATAAGGCGCGAAAAGCTCATAAAGGAGCGTGCGTTCCATTCCTTCAACGCCAAGAATTCCCTCGGCAGAGGCTTCGCTTTTGCGCTTCTCCTTGCCCGCAATACGCGGTACGTATAGTTGAATCACACGATCCGCAGGCAAAACCGATGTCAAGTGCGAGCGAATGAGTTTGCCGGCTCCATCACTATCGGTCAGGAGAATCAGCGGTGTTTTCTCTGCAAGCGCGCGCAACATAGAGGCTTTTTCTTCTTTTTTGAAGATTCCAAAACCGTCGGTGGGAATTATGTGCGCCTCAATGACACTTTCAAGCCGCAATTTGTCATATCTCCCCTCCACAATAACGGGATATGGGATCTTCAATCTTTCCTTCATATCAACCTCTGATAAAACCAAGAATCAAAACAAGAATGCCAAGGGCTATACGATAGACGCCAAAAGGCGCAAAGCTGTGCTTTTTGACAAAATCCATCAAGAAGCGGATGGCCACCATAGAAACGGCAAACGAAACAGCGCACCCCACCAAAAGGGTTACCCACGCCATTGCGGGAACGCTGACTTGGCTTTCACTCACGTAGGAAAGGAAGTCGAGTGCCTTGATGCCACTCGCCCCTACCATGACGGGAATTGCCATAAAGAACGAAAACTCTGCCGCCGCAGTACGCGAAATACCGACGAGCATAGAGCCAAGAATAGTAGAACCCGAACGCGACGTGCCCGGGATGATGGAAAGTGCTTGGAATGCACCGATGGCAAGCGCATTTTTGATGGAAATATCCTCTATTTTCGAGACGTTAGGCGTTTTTTGCTTGTTTTGACGTTCGATAACAATAAACGCAATGCCGTAAACAATCAATGCCACAGACACTACAACCGAGTTGTAGAACCAACCGTCAATGTCCTTGCCCGTGTATTCTTCCAAGATTTCATCAAGCACAATACCGACAAATGCGGCAGGAATGCTGGCAATCAGTACGCGACCCCAAAGGCGCCACGTGGAGCGTTTTTCGGCATCGGTCTTGCCCTTTCCAAAAGGAACCAAACGCTTCCAATAAAGCACAACAACCGCCAAAATGGCACCGAGTTGAATGACCACGCCAAACATTTCCCAAAACTCTGCCAAAAGAGTCGGGTCGGTGGTAAAGGCAAACGGGAGCCAATCCTCCAAAAGGATCAAATGCCCCGTAGAGCTGATAGGCAACCACTCGGTAATCCCCTCCACAATGCCGTATAAAATGGCTTTCAGTAGTTCAAAAACGATCATACGTACTCCCAAAATTAACATTCGCCTTTTAGGCGATCCTTTGCACGCACCTCAAGACCGCGACCGGTTGCGGCACGCATAATGTCACCCTCCTTGACCTCAAAAGGCACACGGCACCAATAAATCATAGAGGGGTGCGGTGTAGATTCGAGCGCGCTACCATCGGGTGCATAAAGCTCGGCAACATCAAAACCGTGACCGATTTTGCCGGGAGAGATCAGTTCTGCTCCCTCGCCTGCCGACACTTTGTTGCGCTGAATGAAACGATAGAGTTTTCCTTGCTCATTTTCCATTGCAACACCGTTTGCCGCAAGAGCTTGCGCTTCTGCTTCATCGTATTCTATAGCGGTGGAGAAATATGCCTTTTCGCGGATGTAACCGCAAGTGCTGACAAGTTGCGGATTGACCATCGGATCATCAAAATAAAATCCCGTGCCGTATTCGCGGTGCGAAACACTTTCGAGTTCGGTCAGCCATTCGGGGTTGAATTGATAAGACGTTGGGCCTTTTTCATAGGCGTTAATCGCCATACGGTATGCATTTGTAACGACTGCAGTGTAATAAGCACTCTTCATACGTCCTTCAATTTTGAAGGATGCAACACCGCTCTCCATCAGTTCGGGGATGTGCTCAATCATGCACATATCTTTGGAAGACATGATGAACGTGCCTACGTTTTCCTGCTGTTCAATCGGGAAAAGGTCGTTGGGACGCTTTTCCTCTACCAAGGAATAATTCCAACGGCAAGGTTGCGAACAGGTACCGCGGTTGCCGTCGCGCCCGTTAAAAGCGTTGGCAAGCAAGCAACGGCCGCTGTAAGAAACGCACATCGAGCCGTGAATAAATGCCTCAAGTTCGATTTCGGGAGGAAGTTCCGCGCGGATAGCGCGAATTTCGTCCATTGTCAACTCGCGTGCAAGGACAAGACGTCTGGCTCCCATAGCCGCCCACGCCTTTGCGGATGCAGGGCTGACGATGCTGGTTTGCGTAGAGACGTGAATCTCCATTTCGGGCAAAATCTCGCGAATGGTCGCCATAACGCCAAGGTCGGCAACAATCATAGCATCAATACCGGCATCCTTAATGTCCTCCAAAAAGCGGCGCAGGAGAGGATATTCCTGCACGTGCGGCATCGTATTGACGGTGAGGTAAATCTTTTTGCCGCGCGCGTGGACGTATGCGGCTGCCTCGTGCAATTCTTCAACGGTGAAGTTGTCGGCTGCCGCGCGCATACCGAACATTTGTCCTGCGCAATAAACGGCATCCGCCCCGTAAAGAATCGCGGCTTTCAGTTTTTCAAAATTCCCCGCAGGGGATAAAAGTTCTGGCATAACTATGTCCTTTCAGGAACTCAAAGTAGGAAAAGTTTTGGTCAAGCTTTTTCAAAAGCTTGCGGGGTGGAGGGGCGGCGCCCTCCTCGCGCCTCGCAAGGCGCGAAACAAAACCTCGGCGTTTCTTTTTTGTTAGCTTTTTTCTTTGCGCCTCCACTTTGCAAAGAAAAAAGCGGCTGACAAATCTATGTGAACTATCAACCTATTCAATCAATTACGCCTTTCATTTGACCGATACGGTGCGCGATTCCTTGAAAATCGCGCACCGTATGTGCAAAAATCAATCTTTTTATTCTTCTTCGGTAACGGCAATGCCCAATACTGCCAAGTCTGCGGCAGAAACGGGAGTGGGACATTGCGACATCAATTCGCTTGCGTTTTGTACCTTCGGGAAGGCAACAACGTCGCGCAAAGAGTCGGCGCGCGACATAACCATTGCAAGACGGTCAAGACCCATGCCGGAGCCACCGTGAGGAGGTGCACCGTATCTGCAGGCGCCAACCAAGAAACCGAATTTCTTTTGAATGTCCTCGGGAGTGAGTCCCAAAACCTTGAACATTCTCTCTTGCAGCTGCCAGTCGGTAATACGAATAGAACCGGAGAGCAGCTCTGTGCCGTTGAGAACCATATCGTAGCACTCGGCTCTTACCTTGCCGGGGTCGCTTTCAAGATACTCGAGGCACTCTTGGAGAGGCATAGTGAAAGGATGGTGCATAGCATCCCAGTGGTTGGTTTCTTCGTTCCATTCGAAGAACGGGAATTCAACTACCCACAGGAAGTTGAACGCGCCCTCGGGAATGAGGTCAAGCTTTTTGCCGAGAATGTTACGGAGAGCACCCAAAGTGGGGAGCGTCACCTTATTTTTGTCGGCTACGATGAGCATGACGTCGCCTTGCTCCATTTGACCTGCTGTGAGAATTGCTTGCAGTTCCTCGGGAGTGAGGAATTTTGCAAAGGAGCAGTTGGGAGCTTCATCAGCCCAGCGAATGTATGCCAAGCCCTTGGCACCGATGCCCTTTGCGTGCTCGGTGAGCTTATCGATCTCTTTACGGGTAAGGGTTGCAGCCGCGTTCTTTGCAACGATTGCGCGAACAGATCCGCCTGCCTCGATAGCAGACGTAAATACGCCAAATCCGCAGTTCTTCACTACTTCGGAGAGGTCTTGAATTTCCATACCGAAACGGGTGTCGGGCTTATCCGAGCCGTAGCGGTTCATAGCATCGGCAAAGGTGATGCGCGGCAGGGGTGTGGGAATATCTACGTTCAGCACTTCCTTGAACACGCGCTTGATAAAGCCCTCGTTCATTGCCATGATGTCCTCTTGTGTTGCAAAGGACATTTCAAGGTCGATTTGGGTAAATTCGGGTTGACGGTCGGCACGCAGGTCCTCATCGCGGAAGCAACGAGCGAGTTGAATGTAACGGTCGTAGCCCGACAGCATCAAAAGTTGCTTGTAGAGCTGGGGAGATTGCGGCAGTGCATAAAAGCTGCCCTTGTGAATACGGCTGGGTACGAGATAGTCGCGCGCACCCTCGGGGGTGGACTTGATCATCATAGGGGTTTCGATTTCGAGGAAGCCGTTTTCGTAGTAGTATTCGCGTGCAACCTTTGCAATTTGATGGCGCATCATAATGTTGCGTTGCAAAGAGGGACGGCGCAAATCGAGATAACGGTACTTGAGTGCCGTTTCGTCATTTACTTTTTTGCTGTCGCTAACCTCAAAGGGAGGGGTTTGTGCGGCAGAAAGAATTTTGAGCTCGGTGACAAAAATTTCAACAGCACCCGTGGGAAGATTGGGGTTGATTGCACCCTCGCCTCTTTGACGAACCACGCCGTGTGCCGCCAAAACATACTCGGCACGAATGCCGAATGCCTTATCAAAAATTTCTTTTTCGGTCTTATCGTCAAATGCAAGCTGAACAATACCTGTGCGGTCGCGCAGGTCAATGAAAATCAGGTTACCAAGGTCGCGTTGCTTTTGCACCCAACCCATAACACACACTTGTGTGCCAATGTCGCTTTCGCGTACAGTACCGCAATAGTGGGTACGTCTATCGTTTGCAGTCATCAATTCTGCCATGTGTATCACTCCTTTAATTAGAGCACATTGCCGTTTTTATCAAACAGCGGCAGCTCTTCAAGATAAATCAAATCGTCTCTGTTTTTCGCGTTACCCTCTGCCAAAATGGTCATACGTCCGCAAATTTCGCCACCTGCAACCTTAACAAGTTCCTCAAGTGCGTGCAGAGAATCGCCAAGAGATACAACGTCGTCAACGATGAGGATGCGCTTGCCCTTCATCAGGTTGGCATCCGCGGTATCCAAATAAAGCTTTTGGGGATGATCGGTGGTGATGGAGCGTACGTTTACCTCGGTAACACCTGTCATATAGAGCTTGGGAGACTTGCGCGCCAGGATGTACTTTTGGTTGCCTGCAAGACGTGCCATTTCGTGAACCAACGGAATGCCCTTTGCTTCGGCAGTAATGAGATAATCATATTCGGGTGCCTTTTGCAAAAGAGCCTCGGCACAAGCAGTGGTGAGTTCGGGATCGCCAAAAATAACGAAAGCCGCAATCATCATATCGTCGTTCAGGGGGCACAGAGGCAGGTCGCGCTCACAGCCCGCAATTGTCATACGGTAATATTTTTGTTCCATAATTTTCTCCTAAATTCCTCCGCCGATTAAAATTCGGGACGGATGTATTCAACGTACGCCCCGTCGAGTGCCTCTTGCACAAGGGCGTCAAAATCCAATCTGTTTTGTTGCTCCTCAACCTTGGCAAGCTCGGGCTTTGTTTTGGGATGCTTGGGGGTGAATACGGTGCAACAATCCTCATAAGGCTGAATAGAGGTTTCGAACGTGCCAATCTTGCGTGCGATTTGCACAATTTCCTCTTTGTCCATGCCGATGCAGGGACGGAATACGGGAAGCGTGGACATCGGATCGGTAACACCGATGGCTTGCATGGTTTGCGATGCCACCTGACCGAGGCTTTCGCCCGTAATGAGCGCACCGCAACCGATATCGTGGGCAATGCGGTCGGCAATCGCCATCATATAGCGACGCAAAATGAGGGTGAAGTAATCCTCCTCGCAGTTCTTAACAAGCAACTCTTGAATTTTGGTCAAGGAAACGATACGCACGCCAAACGTGCCTGCATATTGCGAAACCTCGCGCGCCAACTCGAGCACCTTCTCTCGTGCCATTTCACTGGTGTAGGGGAAGGACTCAAAGTGTACGGCTTCGATTTGCACACCGCGTTTTGCAATCATGTAGCCTGCAACGGGAGAATCGATGCCGCCCGACAAAAGCAAGAGCGCCTTGCCGTTGGTGCCTACGGGCATACCGCCCGCGCCCTTGAACTGACCTGCGTGAATAAATGCGGAATGTTCGCGAATTTCAACCTGCACCACAATCTCGGGGTTCTTAACGTCAACCTTGATGCCGCGAACGGTGGAAAGAACGTATCCGCCAACCTCGCGTGCAATCTCCATAGAGTCAAGTACAAATCGTTTATCCGAACGCTTGGCAACCACCTTAAAGGTCTTTTTGCCAACCAAAAATTGCGGGATGTAGCTCTTAATAATCCCCTCGATGGCTTCCATCGATTTTTCGCAAACCGCACAGCGGCTGATGGCTACAATGCCGAATACCGTTTGGATGTTTTGGAACAATCCGTCGATATCGCAAAAATCATCAAGAGGTGTAATGGTGATGGTGCTTTGCGAGCTTTTGACCTCAAAGCTACCAAAATGCTTGGCACGGTGACGCAAATTGCGGCAGAGCGTATCCTCAAAATAACGGCGGTTCGCGCCCTTGAGCACGATTTCACCGAGTTTGCAAAGTAAAATTTCTTTCATACGTCTATCAATCGTCCTCTTCTACAATTTCATCGTCATCCAAAATGGGCTCACCATTGCGGTAATCATCCAAAAGAGCGTTTGCTTTTTCATAGAGAGCGGCAGGTACGTAAATATCGCAACCGTACATCGAATATCCGCTCACAACGCGAAGTGCCTCGCCGGCGCCTCTATCCTTTGCGCGGAACGGGATTTTTTCCTCTTCGAGAATGCCGCAAAGAATACCTTTTTCAACATCATCGTGTGTGGTGGTCAAAAGAACAACGTCTTTATCTGCCACAGAGGGGTTATCCAAACCAAAAAACTTATCCATACCTATACCTCAATCTTCGTAATAGTTGGGGAACAATTTTTCCCACACCTTGGCACATCCGATAGTGTCTGCAATCGACGTGTGTGCAACACCGTCCCACTCAATTCCCAAAAGCGCCATTGCATCGCTCAAGGACGCGTGCACCAAATCGGGATAGTGCTCGGATTGGAAGCGAACGAATTCGATGGACGCGCAACGTGTTTTTTCGTGCAACGCCTCGCGTTCTACCTCGGTTTCGTAGATGTATTTGATGTGGCTGTAGTCTGTGGAAACGCCATACGCAATGAGCACGTCGGCACCTGCGAAAATGCGTTTGATTTCGGGAACGAGATCATTCAAATGCGGTGCATCTGCCACCATTTCGGGGGTGATGCCGTGAATTT
>JAZOMJ010000013.1:0-17279 GCA_045653865.1 Eubacteriales bacterium | reverse complement strand
AAGACAACCCAAATTTCAATAAGTTTTTAACAATTTGTTATAAATGTTGAAATCCGCCGAGAAAAACTCGACGGATTTCTTCGTTTTTATGTGGCTTTTGTTCTGCGCTAAGTGAGACAGCCCCTTTTTCATATTCAGATTCACACCATCATACAATGTGATGAGGTGATAAATATGAAAAAATTCTTTTACAAATTAACGGCAATCATCATCGCTGTTATTCTGCTTCTTCCTATTTGCTTGGAAGTATTTGGGGAAGAAGTAACTCCAATTTTAAGCACAGATGAGGAAAATTCTTTTGGCATTGTCGAAGGTTCGCTTAATCTTAACTGCAAGAGTGCTATTCTAATGGAAGCGACCACGGGAACGATCCTATATTCACAAAACGCAGAGGAAGCATTGCCACCTGCATCCGTCACAAAAGTTATGACACTTCTTTTGGTAATGGAAGCCATCGATGCCGGAACCATTCGTATTGACGATACCGTTTCTGTTTCCGCAAATGCGGCATCTATGGGCGGTTCTCAGGTATATTTAAAAGAAGGAGAACAGATGAGCGTTGAGGATCTCCTCAAAAGCGTGGTGATTGCTTCGGCAAACGATGCCGCGGTGGCACTTGCCGAATATGTGAGCGGAAGTGTGGAG
Source organism: Eubacteriales bacterium (assembly GCA_045653865.1). Classification (GTDB taxonomy): domain Bacteria; phylum Bacillota; class Clostridia; order Oscillospirales; family CAG-272; genus UMGS1865. The sequence goes on along the minus strand of JAZOMJ010000013.1, from coordinate 16,634 downwards.
GCTTTTGTTGCCAAAATGAACGCAAAAGCCGCAGAACTCGGAATGACATCCACAAAATTTGAAAACGTAACAGGTCTTGACGATACTGCTGAGCATCATTTAACAAGTGCCAAGGATATCGCACTGATGTCTTGTGCATTGGTGGCACATCCGCTCGTGTTAGAGTATAGTTCTATTTGGATGGATAGCATTCGCAACGGTGAATTTGGATTGACAAATACCAATCGTTTGGTGCGTTTTTATCGCGGATGTACGGGGCTCAAAACTGGTTCTACATCAAAAGCAGGTTTTTGTGTCAGCGCAACCGCCGAACGCGATGGATTATCTCTTGTATGTGTCATTATGGGAGCGGAATCACGTGATATTCGCAATGCCGCGGCAACCACACTTTTGGATTGGGGATTTGCCAATTTTGCTTTTTATCAAGCAGAGGGTGGAGAGAGCGAACCGATTCCTGCAAAGGGAAGTGCCACCCGAGAGGTTACGGGTTCCTATCCCGCTTTTTCGTGCGTTGTAAAAAGGGAAGAACTCTCCAAAATTGAAAAAGATATAACACTTCTCACAAGTATTACCGCGCCCATGGCGGCAGGCGAAAAGATTGGTGAGGTTCGTTACATGTGCGGGGATAAGGTGCTTGGCAGCGTAGATATTTGCACTGAACAAGAGATTGGGCGCATTGGTTTCTTTGAAATTTTCTGTCAAATTTTTGCAAAATCTCTTTTGATTTGATAAGACTTTACAACAGATAAGATAATATGACAAATTCATCATCTTTTTTATCAAAAGGTCTTGTAATCGCGCGCCAAATAGTGTATAATATCAATAATTGATTTTTATCCAAAGGACGGTCAAAAATTATGGCAATTAAATTAAATGATAAGTATGTGTCTTCCTTTATCGGTGCACATGAGTATGCAAACATGCAAGCGCAAGTCGATACAGCTGCAAAAATGCTTCGCCAAAAGAGCGGTGCAGGCAACGATTTTTTGGGTTGGGTTGATTTGCCCGACAATTATGATAAGGAAGAATTTGCACGCAACAAAACTGCCGCAAAGAAGATTCAAGATAGCTGTGACGTACTTATCGTTATCGGCATTGGAGGTTCCTACCTCGGTGCACGTGCCGTTATCGAGTTTTTGAAGTCTCCCTTGTATAACAACCTCAAGAAGAACACTCCCGACATCTATTTTGCCGGTAACTCCATCAGCGCAGGTGCGCTCAACGAGGTTTTGGCGCTTTGCGAAGGTCGCGACGTTTGCGTAAACGTGATTTCCAAGTCGGGTACCACCACCGAGCCTGCAGTGGCTTTCCGTGTGTTCCGCACACTCTTGGAAGAAAAGTACGGCAAAGAGGGTGCACGCGAGCGTATTTTTGTTACCACTGATAAGGCAAAGGGAACCCTTAAGCAATTTTCTACCGATGCCGGATACGAAACCTTTGTTGTTCCGGATGATGTAGGCGGTCGCTTCTCGGTTTTAACGGCAGTTGGCCTTTTGCCCATCGCTGTTGCAGGGATCGATATTGATCAATTGATGCTTGGCGCGGCTTCCGCAAGCCATACATATATGGATGCGGACATTGCAACCAATGATTGCTACCGTTATGCGGCGATTCGCAATATTCTTTACCGCAAGGGCAAGAACGTTGAGGTTATGGCAAGCTATGAGCCTTTCTCGGCTATGTTTAGCGAGTGGTGGAAGCAACTCTTTGGCGAGAGCGAGGGTAAGGATCAAAAGGGTATTTTCCCCGCATCCGTTGTTTTTTCCACCGATTTGCACTCCTTGGGTCAATTCATTCAAGATGGTACACGTTCGATGTTCGAAACCGTGATTGATATTGCCGATACAGGTGATACATTCGCAATTCCGAACGATCCTGCAAATATCGACGGCTTGAACTTCCTCTCGGGTATGGATCTGAACGAAGTAAAGAGAAAAGCAATGCAAGGCACCATTCTCGCTCACGTTGACGGCGGTGTACCGAACCTTGTTGTTGAACTTGACAAGCGCGATGCTTTCACGCTTGGCGAATTGATTTATTTCTTTGAACTTGCTTGTGCAATCTCGGGCTATATGCTTGGTGTCAATCCCTTTGATCAACCCGGTGTTGAGTCCTACAAAAAGAACATGTTTGCACTCCTTGGTAAGCCCGGTTATGAAGAAATGAAGAAAGTTTTGGAAGAGCGTTTGAACGGTTAAGAAAAAAATATTTGAAATTACCAAAAAGCCCTTGACTTTGTTTCCAAAGTTTGGTATAATGAACATACGGAGATGAAAAGGTCATCTCTGCTGATTTCTGGAGGTTAAAAGATATGTTAAAGTTAATTATCGGCGTTAAAGGCACCGGCAAAACAAAAGTTCTCATCGATATGGTAAATAGCGCAATGGCTGCTACCAAGGGTGACGTTGTTTGTATCGAAAAGGGTGCTCAGTTGAGATTTGATATAAAGCCCGCAGTAAGACTCGTTGACTCCGAGGAATACCTCATCAACGATGCTTCTACTCTCTACGGCTTCATCGCAGGTATGCTGGCAAGCAACCACGACGTAACCGATTTGTTTGTAGACGGCACACTTCGCATCTGCAATCGCGATATGGCTGCATTTGAAAAGCTTCTTACCAAGTTGGATTCTCTGCTTGAAAAGGTTGATGTAAACGTTACTATGACCGTTTCTATGCCTGCAGAGGAAGTTACCGATACCATTCGCAAGTACATTTAATTTTATATAAAATGGTGCCGCAGTTTTGCGCCGATTTGGCGAGACTGCGGCATATTTTACGCAAAAACCCATAAAAGGAGTTAAGCAAATGATTTTAATCATTGCAGAAAAACCAAGCCTTGGGCGCAACATTGCCGCAGGCATTGGGCAGATGCAAAAAAGGCAAGGGTATCTCGAGGGCGAGGGTTATATCATTACATGGGCATTCGGCCACCTATTTTCTCTTTGTGATATCGAAACCTATTCGCCATCTCCCGAAGAAAACGGAAGATGGACAATGGCAAACTTGCCGTGTTTTCCAAAAGAATTCAAATTTGAACTGCGTCACGAAAACGGAAAAGACAAAAAGGTTGACCCCGGTGTGCGCCAACAGTTTGAAATCATTCGCCATTTGTGCAATCGCCCCGATGTAGATACCATCGTCAACGCAGGAGACGCAGACCGCGAGGGAGAAATTATTGTGCGCCTTTGCATGAACAACGCAGGAGCAGAGGGTAAGAAATACAAGCGCCTTTGGTTGCCCGACCAAACACCGCAAACGGTTCAAAAAGCTCTGCAAGAGATGAAAGATGAGAGCGAATATGACCGTTTGGCAGCAGAGGGATTTGCACGAACCTATATCGATTGGCTTTACGGTGTTAACTTAACACGTTATGCTACCCTCAAAACAGGCACTCTTTTGCGTGTGGGGCGTGTGATTGTTCCTATTGTAAAAGCAATTTATGATAGAGATATGGCCATTCGCCACTTTGTTCCCGGCAAGTATTTTGCATTGGTGAGCAAAGAGCAAACCAACGGTGAAGTGGTTGAACTGCTTTCCAAAAACAAATTTGATTTTGAAGAGTTTGCAAAAGCGCAAGCGCTCTGCCAAACCTATAACCAAACGGGAGCGGTTGTAAGCGGAGTCAAAAATAAGAAAGAAACTCTGTTTGCAGGAAAGCTTTATTCGCTTTCCAAACTGCAAAATGCCTTGAGTAAGAAATATAAAATGTCGATGCAAGAGAGCCTTGACATCGTACAAGGACTTTATGAAAAGGGATATTTGACCTATCCGCGTACAAACTCGGAGTATCTTGCAACTGCCGAAAAGGATAAAATCCGTCAAATTCTTGCAGGTTGTGCAAAGCTTGGCTATCCCGTTCGATTCAAGGATTCAAAAACCATTTTTGATGATAGCAAAATCGAGTCTCACTCGGCTCTCACACCAACCTATAAGATTCCCAATAAAACACAACTCAACGAAAAAGAAATGCAGGTGTATTCCACAGTATTCCGTCGCTTTGTGGCGGTATTTTGCTCGGAGGATTGCCTCGTTTCGCGTACCGAAATCACCATTGATGTCGGCACGCTCGAGCGTTTCACACTCAAGGGTATGGTAATGCTCGAAAAAGGTTGGACAAAATTTGATGACTATACGCAAAAGGATAAAGTTCTGCCGGCGCTTAATAAGGGAGATGTGGTGAATATTGACTTTAAACCTGTCGAAAAAGAAACCACACCCCCCAAGCATTACACGGTTGAAACCTTAAATAACTATCTCAAAAATCCTTTCAAGGACGATAAAAAGGCTGCCAAAGAATCCGACGGAGACGTTGGTGTGGAAAATACCGACGATAACGATGATTATAAGGCTATTTTTGAAGGTCTTGAACTTGGCACCGAGGCTACTCGTACGGGCATTATTGACAACGCACGCAAGAGCGGTTATATCGACCTCAAAAAAGACACCTACACTATTTTGCCGGGGGGCGAATTTTTGATCGAATCGCTTTTGCAAATGAAAATCAATATGGATAAATACAAAACCTCGCAACTCGGTCAAGCTCTCAAAAAAGTTTACCGCGGCACGATGGAAATTGCCGACAGTGTAAAGCTTGCCGAGAGTGAAATTGCAGAAGTTTTTGCCAAAAAGGAAGAAACCAATTTGTCGATTGACTCGGAAACGGGATTCTTCGGGGATGTGGTCGCAACCTGTCCTCTTTGCGGTGGCGATATCAAACGTTTTCGCAGTTTTTACGGTTGCACCGGATATAAGAGCGGTTGCAAATTTTTGGTGAACATCAGTATTTGCGGACGTGCTATTTCGGTGGCAAATTTAAAAATGCTGGTTGAAACAGGCCATACCGCGCTCATTCAAGGATTTATCTCTGCCAAAACGCAAAAGACCTTTGATGCTTCTCTCAAGTTGGAAAATGGACGTGCCGTTTTCGATTTTGAAAAACGTCCATCTGCAACGCAAGCACAGCATCAAGATCTCCCAATTTGGGATGGTGAAGGGGCACCGCTACCGGAACCACCGCCATTTGAATAACTACAAAAAGCACTGTTGAGCAAATGGACGATGCTCTTAGCGGAGAGTTTAAAAATTGACGTTAAGTGCGAGCATCGCATTTGTCTGACAAATGCAGCAAGGGGTAAGCCCAAGCACATGTATAAACAGAAAGAGAGCAAGAATATAAGGATTTTCTCCTTGTACTCTTGCTCTCATTTTTTCTTCTGTCGATATGTCAACTTCATTGACTCGATATGCTTTCGCTACGCTCAAACTCGATATATTGTCGCTTCGCTCCAATGCGATATGCGATAAATCCCTCGTTTGCACAGCAAACATATCGAGCCGCAGGCATATCATATCGAAAATCCCGCAAGGGATTTATCTCGATGCGTGATTTGTCCGTTAAGGACATCACGCTAATCAGCGGTGCTTTTTTCTTTATATAGATAATAAACACAAAAATAGAATAAGTTTCTTTTGAAATGCTATTGACAAAATGCAGAAATTATTGTATAATTGTATACAGCAGATCCGAAAGGAGAAAAACATGTTAGAAATTTCGTCAAAAACAAATTTGTTGGAGCAAAGCACATATAAATATTCTCTCCAAGATGTAAAAGAACCTAACCTCTACCGTGAGGTTTATCCCTATACAGATGTACCGCGTATTCCATTTAACCATCGTCGCGTGCCGATGGGTATGCCGCAGGATATTTGGATTACCGATACCTCTTTCCGCGACGGTCAGCAGTCGGTTGAGCCTTATACGGTAAAACAAATCGTTGATTTGTTCAAGCTGATGTCTCGTTTGAGCGGTCCTTTTGGTATCATTCGTCAAACCGAATTCTTCGTTTATAGCCAAAAGGATAGAGAAGCTTTGCAAAAGTGTCAAGAACTTGGATTAAAATTCCCTGAGATTACCACTTGGATTCGTGCAAGCCGCGAGGATTTTAAGCTTGTAAAAGATCTTGGCATTCGCGAGACAGGTATTTTGGTTTCTTGCAGTGACTATCACATCTTTAAAAAGATGAAAATGACTCGTAAAGAGTGCATGGAATACTATTTGCAAACAGTTTGCGATGCGTTTGAATCAGGCGTTATGCCCAGATGTCACCTTGAGGATATCACACGTGCCGATTTCTATGGCTTCGTTGTTCCGTTTGTAAACGAATTGATGAAGCTTTCCAAGCAAGCCGGTATCCCCGTTCGCATTCGTGCTTGTGATACCATGGGTTACGGCATTCCTTATCCCGAGGTTGCTATTCCGCGTAGTGTTCCCGGCATCATTTACGGTTTGCAACACTATTCCGAGGTTCCCAGCGAAATGCTTGAGTGGCACGGTCACAATGACTTCTATAAGGCGGTTTCCAATGCAACCACCGCATGGCTTTATGGTGCTTCCGGTGTTAACTGCTCGCTCCTTGGTATTGGTGAGAGAACAGGTAATATTCCACTTGAAGCAATGGTGTTTGAATATGCATCGTTGCGTGGCTCGTTTGACGGTATGGATCCGACTGCCATTACCGAAATTGCTGAGTATTTCAGCCGCGAAATGGGTTATGAAATTCCGCCTATGACACCTTTTGTTGGTAGAAACTTCAACGTAACACGTGCAGGTATTCACGCTGACGGACTTCTCAAGGATGAAGAAATCTACAACATTTTTGATACCAAAAAGATTTTGAATCGCAGTGCAACCGTTCTTTTGGGCAAGGCTTCTGGTCTTGCGGGCATTGCATATTGGATCAATGAAAACTATCGCCTTGCGGCAAACGAAGCAATCGACAAGAAAGATCCGCTCGTTGTGGCACTGAAAGCATGGATTGATGAAGAATATGAGAGCGGCAGACAAACCACGCTCTCCAACAGTGAGCTGGAAGAAAAGATTGAAGAGCTTTCCGGCGGACGTTTTCAAAGACTTTAAGGAGGATTTTCGATATGTTAGAACATAAAACAGTATCTCTTGCCGAACAGGTATTAGAGCGTCTTGAGGGAGACATTCTTTCAGGTAGATATCAACGAGGTGAAATTTTAACGGAGCTGAAGCTTGTAACCGACCTTGGCGTTAGCCGTACACCTGTACGTGAGGCATTGCATCGTTTGGAGCAAGAGCACATTATTGAAATTACTTCCAAGGGTATTATGATTCTCGGTGTTACCGAAAAGGATTTGGAGGATATCTTTGCAATTCGTATGCGTATTGAGGGATTGGCATCCTATTGTGCAACTCAAAATATGACTGCCGAACAGCTCAAAGAATTGAAAGAAACCTTGGAATTGCAAGAGTTTTACGTAAGCAAGCAAGATCCTGAGCGCATCAAAACAATGGACAGCAAATTCCACCAATTAATCTATCGTTATTGTGGCAGTGCGGTTCTGAATGATACACTTCTGCCTTTGCATAAAAAGGTGCAAAAGTATCGTCGCGCTTCTGTTGAAAATAATTCTCGTGCATTGCAATCCGCTCGTGAGCATCGCGCTATTTTTGAAGCAATCGAATCCAAAAATGCAGACCTTGCCGAAAAATACACCACAGAGCACATTGCAAATGCAGCAAAGCATATCCTGGGCAAAGAGGTAGAATAACATATGGGACTTACCATTGCACAAAAAATCATCAAAGCGCACTTGATTTCGGGAGATATGACTCCCGGCAGTGAGGTTGCGCTTCGCATAGATCAAACCTTAACTCAAGATGCCACGGGAACAATGGCTTACCTCGAGTTTGAATCGATGGGCATTGATCGCGTCCGCACCGAAAGAAGTGTTGCATATATCGACCACAACACGCTGCAATCCGGCTTTGAAAACGCCGATGACCATCAGTTTATTCAATCCATTGCAAAAAAGCACGGTATTTATTTTTCTCGTCCCGGCAACGGTATTTGCCACCAGGTACATCTTGAAAGATTCGGCATTCCCGGCAAAACCTTAATCGGTTCCGATAGCCATACACCTACGGGTGGCGGCATTGGTATGCTTGCCTTTGGTGCCGGCGGACTTGACGTAGCAGTTGCTATGGGTGGTGGTGCATATTACATCACAATGCCCAAAATGATTAAGGTAAACCTCACCGGCAAGCTTCGTCCCTTTGTTACCGCAAAGGACGTTAGCCTTGAAATTTTGCGCATCCTTTCTGTAAAAGGTGGCGTTGGCTATATCATAGAATGGGGCGGAGAAGGCATTCAAACGCTGTCAGTCCCCGAGCGTGCAACCATTACCAATATGGGGACAGAACTCGGTGCGACAACCTCTATTTTCCCGTCCGATGAAATCACGCGCGCATTCCTCAAGGCAGAGGGCAGAGAAGAAGACTATGTAGCACTTGAGAGCGATGCAGATGCTACTTATGACCGCATCATTGATATTGACCTTTCCGCGCTCAAGCCTTTGATTGCTTGTCCGCATATGCCCGATAACGTTGTTTCTGTTGACAGTCTCAAGGGTACAAAAGTAAACCAAGTTTGCATCGGTTCTTGCACCAATTCTTCGCTTTTGGATATGCTCAAGGTTGCCGCTCTCTTAAAGGGCAGAACCATCAAGCCAGATGTTAGCCTTTCGATCTCTCCCGGCTCCAAGCAAGTTCTTGCAATGCTTGCCGATTGCGGAGCACTCACCGATATTCTTGCCAGCGGTGCACGCCTTTTGGAGTGTGCTTGTGGTCCTTGCATCGGTATGGGTTTCTCTCCTAATTCGGGTGGCGTGAGCTTGCGTACCTTTAACCGTAACTTTGAGGGAAGAAGCGGTACCGCAGATGCTAAAGTATATCTCGTTTCTCCCGAAACGGCAGTTGCCGCAGCATTGACGGGTGAGATCACCGATCCCATTTTGCTTGGCGAAATGCCAGAAATCAAAATGCCTGATGCATTCCGCATCGATGATAGCGCAGTGATTGCTCCTGCTGATCCCGAGGAAGCAAAAGAACTCGAAATTTTGCGCGGTCCCAATATCAAAAAGTTCCCCGAGAGCTTCCCGCAGGATGATAGCATCCGTGCGGAGTTGGTTCTCAAGGTGGAAGATAACATTACAACCGACCACATTATGCCCGCAGGCGCTAAAATTTTGCCTTACCGTTCCAATATTCCGTATTTATCGCAGTTCTGCTTCGGTGTGTGCGATAAAACATTCCCCGAGCGTGCAAAAGCGGCGGGAAAGAGCATTATTGTTGGCGGCGCCAACTACGGTCAAGGTTCCTCTCGCGAGCATGCCGCACTTGTTCCTCTCTATTTGGGCGTACGTGTCGTCATTACCAAGAGCTTTGCGCGTATTCACGTAGCAAACCTCATCAATGCAGGTATTATGCCCCTCACTTTTGCCAATGCCGAGGATTACGAAAAGGTATCGCAAGGCGATATGCTTTCTATCGATGACGTTTGGGCGGGTATGGACACCGGCAAAATGACTCTTAAAAACGAAACTACGGGAGAGGAAATTCCGCTTGTTTGTGCCTTTAGTGAGCGTCAAAAGGCAATTTTGAAGGCAGGTAGTTTGCTCGCTTACACAAAAGAACAGCTCCAATAAGATTGTGAGGTATTCGAAATGAATAAAATTTTGATGAAAACGCCGCTTGTTGAGATGGATGGCGATGAAATGACGCGCATCCTTTGGAAAATGATTAAGGATGAACTTCTTCTGCCTTTTATCGATCTCAAAACCGAATATTACGATCTCGGCTTGCCCGAACGTGAAAAAACAAAGGACCAAGTCACCTTTGATTCGGCTTATGCCACTCAAAAGTATGGTGTTGCCGTTAAGTGCGCCACCATTACTCCCAACAAGCAACGCGTAGAGGAATACAATCTTTCTGAAATGTGGAAGAGCCCCAACGGCACCATTCGTGCAATTCTCGACGGTACTGTTTTTCGTGCTCCCATTTTGATTGATTCTATCAAGCCGGCTGTTCGCAACTGGAAAAAGCCCATTACCATAGCGCGTCACGCTTACGGTGATATCTATAAGGCAACCGAATATCGTGTTCCCACAGAGGGCAAGGCAGAACTCGTTTTCACCGACAAGGATGGCAACGAAAGTTTCCGTCAAACCATCTACGATTTTGAGTGCTCGGGCGTTTTGCAAGGAAGCTATAACAAGGATGATTCCATTCGTTCTTTTGCACATTCCTGTTTCCAATATGCACTCAATACCAAGCAAGACCTTTGGTTCTCCACAAAAGATACCATTTCCAAACAATACGACCAAACCTTCAAGCTCATCTTCCAAGAAATCTATGAAAACGATTACAAGGAAGCGTTTGAGGCGGCAGGAATCGAGTATTTCTACACACTCATCGATGATGCGGTCGCACGCGTGATTCGCAGCGAGGGCGGCTTTATTTGGGCTTGCAAGAACTATGATGGCGATGTAATGAGCGATATGGTTTCCACCGCGTTCGGCTCTCTTGCTATGATGACCTCGGTTCTTGTTTCTCCCGACGGTAAATATGAGTACGAAGCCGCACACGGCACCGTTACGCGTCACTATTACCGCTATCTCAAGGGTGAAGATACTTCAACAAACCCCATGGCAACCATTTATGCTTGGTCGGGTGCGCTTCGTAAAAGAGGTGAACTTGACGAGCTCCCCGAGCTTGTAGCCTTTGCTGATAAACTTGAAGCGGCTTGTATTGAAACGCTTAATCAAGGTATTATGACAAAAGACCTTGTTGGTCTGGTGGTAGAAGGTACAAAAACGCAAGCAGTTAACTCTATCGATTTTATTAAAGCGATTCGTAAAAATCTTGAGACATCACTTTAAAAAGGAGAATATACTTATGAATAAATACAGTGTTCTTTCAATTGCTTTCAATATTTGTGCAATTATACTTTATATTGCCGGAATTATTTTAATTACCTCAAGTCAACAGCCGTCTCCCGGTATCGTTTTTATACCTGCAGGTTTTGCATTTTCAAGTGCCGGTATTTTTGTCGGTAGAAAAGCAAAAGAGGACGCAAATAAGAAAAACGAGGAAGATGAAGAAGAAAACGAGAAAAAAGATAACGAGTAATCACAAAAAATCCGATACGGTAAATTCCGTATCGGATTTTTTGTATCAATCAATGATTTCGTCGGTGTGAACAACACCCTTGTTATCGTTAAAAATAATTCTTTTTTTGCCGTTTTCCATCAAAGTTAGAGCGCAACCAACAAAGCCGTTGCCGTTTTCCTTATCGAATATCGGTTTGGAGCCGATGACGGCATTGCAAGGCTGTCCTTGACTGTCAAAACGGTCGCCCGGTCTTACAATCTCGGTGCAATGGTAGTGACCGTATAAAAGCAAATCGGGTTTGATGTAGTCACGCATCAGTTTTGTCCACTCGGCATAGAGCTCTTGTTCGATATCAAATGGAGCTTCGTTGATGTGTGTAAAGGGAATATGCGAAATTACCAATTTGTGTTGAACGCCTTCAGCTGCATACTCATCGTTGGCGTTCTCGATGACGTGCTTGATGTATTCTGTTTGGCGCAAGCGGAATTGATGGAAACAAATTGTACCACCGTATTCTTTGTGTGCATCTACTTTATCCTCACCGCAGTCGAGCAAAAGCCCCCAAACAGAGCCTACACGAAAGGTGTAATAGGTTTTGCCGTGCATTGTGGGAATGTAATTGGGCATATCCTCAGCGTGAATGCCGCGGGTATCGTGATTGCCGCGTGCAAACACAACAGGGCATTGGCCTTTGGTAATTCCCGATGCAATCTCGCAAATGGCATTAAAGTTTCTCACGTCGCCGCTATGGTTTGGAATATCACCGTTGAGCACAAGCAAATCGAGGTTCTCACCCCAAAATTGTCCTGCTGCAACCGGTTCGCTCACAAGATTGTGAGCATCCGCAATGTGATAAAGATTGATATGACCACTATTGGGAACGTGCTTAAAAGTTACGGTGAGTTCACGCTCATCTTCACTCGTGGGAAAATAAGGTTTGCGCTCAATCATTTTTTTGTAAACAATTGTGTATTTACCTGCCGCATCAAGAACACGCATAGGTAGTTCTACTTTGTGCATATTGGTGTTGGAACGCAGAATACCGTTGCACTCATCGTAATATATGTTATCTCCAACCTTCACCCACATAATGACCTCGGCATCAAAGGGTACAAAAATATTGTAGTTCTTTCCAACTGCAAATACAGTGGGATAAGCAAGCATATATTCAGGCAACATAAAAAACTCCTATTGTTTTTTGTCTTTTTTAGGACGTGATGGGGTTCTCATATAGTCGGGAAGTTCGGCTTTATCGCTAAAGTAACGATCCCAACGATTGTGGCGTCGACGGTGAAGAATGTATTCTATCACGATGTAGGTTGCGACACCAACCACAAAGAAAACGATTGCCGCAATTACAGCGCGATTTTCAAGCCAAGCTCGAATGGCTCCCAAGCCACTGCCGATGGAACTGCGCGATGCTTCACCTGCTGTGTAAAGAGAAGCGGTTCCAAGTACGCGACCATCATACAAAACGGCAACGTAGCCAACAAATTGGTCCTTTTGGACGGGGGCTTCGAGTTTGGTTTCGGTCAAGCGGATACTGTAAATAATGTCTTTTCCAATTTCGAGACCTTTGGGAAGATAAGCATTCAAAGAATCTTTTGCGATAACGTCAACGGAAGACGCCGAATCCGAAACAGTAACGTCAAGGGAACAAATTTTTGTGTTAGGAGCAAGGATTTGCATATATGTATAAGAACCGAATACCCAATCCACTACGCGATTGGCAATGCGGTAGCCGAACTCGATGCCATCCGCTTCTTTACCACCCATTACAACGCAAACATAAGTTTGGTCATTGCCCTGGTTATCTTTGCTTTTTGCAATGGTAACAACGCAGTTACCGTCGCGTGTGGTGCTTCCGGCATTCATACCGATGCACTTTTTGTTGTAATATTTGGTATCTTGGTAGGGAGAAATCAATTTGTTATTGTTGTAAACGGTTTGTGCTTTGTTAGAAGAAAAATACTCAAAGGAAACCGTGTTACAAATTGCCATATAAAGCTGGTTTTGATAGGCCACTAAGGCGATTTTAGCGACATCTGCAGCCGTTGTGCGAGAACCGTCTATAATGCCTGTTACATCTTCAAAAACGGTGTTTTGCAATCCCATTGCCGTGGCACGCGCATTCATTTCGGCAACAAATGCTTCAACCGAACCGCTTACGAGTGTGGCAAGTGCATAAAACACATCGTTGTAGCTGCCGCAAATTGCCGCAAAAAGCAGATGGTCAACAGTGGTTGTTTCTCCTGCCGTTAATTTTAAACTTCTGCCGTGCGTGCGTGGAATCGCATCATACATTTCCTGTGTGATGGAAACAGATGCTTGCGATTGGGCACCCAATTTTTCGCAAAGCAGAAGCCCTGCCATGATTTTTACGGTTGAGCCTGCACCAACTAAGTAATTTTCATCTTTGGAACATACAACAAGGTCACTTTCCAAATGCTTTAAGTACACAGCGGTTGCTTCATCCATTTGTGGTGATGAATTTTCTGCCGCCAAAGAAGAAAAGGGAAGTGCACATAACAAAAGGAGAAGCGAGGTCACTAGGCAAATGATACGTGCAATGACATTTTTGCGCATGTTCTTTTTCTCCTTTCTTGGCATTATAACAAGGTTTTAGCAAATAAAATATCTTTTTGAATTTGATTTTGCAAAGCTTCGAGATTTTCGAACTGTTGTTCGGGACGAATGTAGTCCAAAAACTCTACGGTAATTTCTTTTTGATAGAGGTCACCTTTAAAATCAAACAAATGCGTTTCTACATTGAGTTCTGCATTTGTATCGACGGTGGGGTGTGTTCCAATATTCGTTAAACCATAATAAGCTTGATTGTCAATAATAGAACGTGTGAAATAAACTCCACGTGCAGGAATAAGCAAATCATCTGCGGGGAATTGATTAAACGTGGGTGTTCCCATTTGATGTCCAAGTCCTTTGCCGTGAAGAACAGGAGCGGTAATGGAAAAGGGAACTGTTAAAAGTTCGTTTGCTTCTTTTACCTTTCCACTCTCCAATAAGGAGCGGATGCGTGTAGAACTAACGGTATCCCCGTTTTTATAGACGGGAGGAACAACTGTTACGGGCTTGGGAGAAAATAGCTTTTGCAACAAAATATAATCGCCTTTTCCGCCTTTTCCAAAATGGTAATTATAGCCACAAATAGCTCCAACGCAAGCGCATTGCTGAATCAAGAAATCGATAAATTCTTCGGGAGAAAGACCCCGAATAGTTTGGAAATCAACGATAAGAGCAAAATCCATACCTTCGGCAGAGAAATGCTTTAGTTTTTGTTCAAGAGTTGTTAGATGTTTGGGCGGATTAGAAAACAAGAAGTCTCCCGAGGGTTTTTCAAAACAGAGAACACCGCATTTTGCATTTGGGATTTGTTCGTTTTTCATTTTCATCGCTTCGCTTAAAATTGCGCGGTGTGCAAAATGAACTCCATCAAAATTTCCGAGGCAAAGAATATTTGCCTCGGAATTGTTGCTCGAATGTTCGGTTTGAAGCGAGATATATTTAATCAAAGGCATACTCAATCCAATTCAAGATAGCATTTTACCAATTCACGCATCAACTCGTCACGGTCGATTTTACGAATGAGTGCGCGTGCATTGTTTGTGTTTGTAATGTAGGTGGGATCTTCGGATAGCAGATATCCCACAATTTGACCTATGGGATTGTAGCCTTTTTCACTCAATGCCTCGTAAACTTCTTTGAGAATATCGCGCACATCCGTGATCTCTTCCTGCACAGTAGGGATTTGATTTTCGGAATTCATAAACATACTCCTTTGCCCAAAAACTCATCTTTACTATTATTATATATGATATTGCGCTTTTTTTCAAGTCTTTTTTTACAAAATAATATAAAATGTAGTATTTTTATTGACGAAATCGCTTTTTTTATGTATAATAAAAGGGAAATCGTAGAAGGAGATACAAAATGAGAATTGTTTTTTTGGATGCCGCTACCATTGGCGATGATTTGACATATGAAAATTTTGAACAAATTGGTGAAGTTGTAGTTTATCCTACTACAAACGAGGATGAATTTGCCTCACATATCGACGGTGCAGATGTTGTTGTTATCAATAAGCTTAAGCTGAATGCAAACAACTTACCCGTGGCAAAGAATTTGAAATTGATCTGCCTTGCCGCAACAGGATTTGATAACGTAGATTTGGACTACTGCCGTAAAGTCGGAATTGGTGTTTGCAACGTTGTTGGCTATTCTACACAGAGTGTAGCGCAATTAACGCTCTCTATGGCGCTCTCACTTTATACACACTTGGGAGAATATACCGATTTTGTTCGCAGTGGAGAATATACCCAAAGAGGTCTTGCAAACCGCTTGACACCTGTCTATCACGAAATTGCAGGCAGAACTTGGGGTATTGTTGGTTATGGCAATATTGGCAAGCAAGTCGCGCGCGTAGCCGCGGCGATGGGATGCCGTGTGTTGGTTTACAAACGCACACCCGTGGAGGATGCAGAGTGTGTTGATTTTGATACCATCTGTCAAAAATCCGACATTTTATCACTGCACGTACCTCTCAATGACCAAACTCGCAATCTGCTTGATGCAGAGCATATTGCAATGCTGAAAAAGGATGCCGTTGTTATTAATGTAGCGCGCGGAGCGGTTACTGATGAAGCCATTCTTGCACAAGCCATTTTGGAGGATCGTATTGGCGGTTTAGGCATCGACGTTTATTCCAAAGAACCCTTTGGAGGCGACCATCCATTCAATAAAATCAAACATTTGCCCAACGTTCTTCTCACGCCACATATGGCTTGGGGAGGCTATGAAACGCGTGTGAGATTACTTGGAGAGATCAGGGAAAACATCGTTTCTTTTTACAACGGCGAAAAGAGATGCCGTGTAGACTAAAAAGACTGACAAAAAGCGAAATATTTTGAAATATTTTTTCAAATCTATTGCATTTTTGTCGAATATCTGTTACAATATTATTTATAAGTTTAATGGTCATAGTGTCGGGCTAACGTGCTTTTGTTTGTAGCCATCAAAAGGGCGTTCCGGCAGCGGACAGAGGTGTCCGTTTTGTTCCATGGGTATTTTTTTCTTCAAAGGAGTATTTATGCGGAATGAACAAAAACGTGCTAATCCAACTGAATGGAATTTGCAAGTCTTTTGACGGCGAAACCATTCTCGATCACATCAATCTGGAAATCCACAACAAAGAGTTTATCACTTTGTTGGGTCCTTCGGGATGCGGTAAAACAACCACCTTGCGCATTATTGGCGGATTTGAAACCCCTGATGAGGGTGACGTATACTTTGATGGCAAACGTATCAATGATATCCCGCCGTATCAAAGGCAGGTTAACACCGTATTCCAAAGATATGCGCTTTTTCCTCACTTAAATGTATTTGATAATATCGCTTTTGGCTTGCGTATTCAAAAATGTCCTGACGAGCAAATCAAAACAAAAGTTAAAGATATGCTTGCCTTGGTAAACCTAAAAGGTTTTGAGCGTCGTAAAGTCAGCACATTGTCCGGTGGACAACAACAACGTGTTGCGATTGCACGCGCACTTGTTAATCAGCCTAAGGTACTCCTTTTGGATGAACCTTTGGCAGCTCTTGACCTCAAGTTGCGTAAGGATATGCAGAATGAGCTTAAGAAT
>JAZOMJ010000012.1:0-1562 GCA_045653865.1 Eubacteriales bacterium | reverse complement strand
GTGGGTTTCAACATTATATTGGTTTGTTGAAAATTTAATGAAAATTCGGGTTGCATTTTCCGTGTGGCTTTTGTTCTGCGCTAAATAACTCAGCCCCTTTTTATTTTTTCTTGGTGGCGTAGCCATAGCTTTGGGCGTATTCCTCGGTGTAGGAGCCCGATTGGCAAACAAACGTGAGTTTATCGTTGCAGTTATCAAAGGCGCCGTACTCGATTTTGGAAAGGCTTGTGGGTGCTTGTACCTCGCAAAGAGCGATGCAACCGCGAAAAGCAAACCAGCCGATGCTTTGCAGTTGAGTTGGCAAAATGACTTTTTCAACAGTTTTGTTGTTTTCAAATGCAGTGTCTGCAATGTGTGTGACGGGGCAACCGCCAATTTCTTCGGGGAGTGTGACGACCTTTTCTTCGCCCACGTAGGCGGTGATGGTGATTTTGCCATCCTTTGTGCTGTATTGAAAATCGGATGGCGGTGTCGCCTCGGGAACTCCCAAGGCATTTTCCAATTCCTCAATACGCGATTCATACTCTACCCTTGCAGATGCGTGCGCATCTTTAAGGGAGAGAATCTCTTTTTGTAACTCGACCACAAGATTTTGATAATACTTGGCACGTGCTTCAGCAGCATCGATGGCAATTTGGTCATAAGGGTTGGATGTAGGAATTGTGGTTGTGAATTCGGGTTCAATGGCGACGGGCTCGTTTGCGCATCCGCAAAAGATCAGCATAAGTAACAAACAAGCAATAATTGTTTTTTTCATAATCTTTCTCCTTTATGTGGGGTTGTCCACATCATACCACACAAGGCTTGTCGAATACAAGTGAAAAGCGTAGGCAGGAAAAAATATATGCAAAAAAAGCAAAAAGCACTTGACTTTTTGCTTTCAATAAGATATAATATTAAAAGACCAACGGACCATTAGCTCAGTTGGTTAGAGCCACCGGCTCATAACCGGTCGGTCCAAGGTTCGAGTCCTTGATGGTCCACCAAGAAAAGAGGGAGATGCACACGCATCTCCCTCTTTTCTTGGTGGACCATCAAAAGCAACGCGAGCGTTGCTTTTGAGGCGAAGCCGAGAAACAAGGTTCGCATTTCAAGCAAAGCCGACGGGAGCTCGCACACAGACGGCGCGCGCAGAAATATTGCTCCGCAGGAGCTAAGTCCTTGATATTTGGCATACGAAAAAGAGAGACACACCCGTATCTCTCTTTTCATTCTTTATTACTCGACAAAATCCATATCAACAGGCAACGAAACAAAGGTCAAAAGCCCATTCTTAGCCGTGAGAACCACAAAATAGTATTTACTTGCGTCGAATTGATTTGCGTTCATACGATATCCCTTGGTGGATTCGGGAAGCATTTTGGCAAACGGCTTGGCGGAATCGTCAAAAATGGGAGAATCACTCACATATATGGATTTCCCCTTTCGATCGCAAAAATCAACGTGGGATGCTTTGCTTGCAAATTGGAAATACAAATCCGCATTTTGGTTACTATATACTTTTAGATACGGATTCATACGAGGAACGCAGAGAGGAAAAGTCGGAGGCCAAGCGGTCTTAG
>JAZOMJ010000011.1:0-24212 GCA_045653865.1 Eubacteriales bacterium | reverse complement strand
TCAAGAACGCGGCGCTAAGTACACTGTTAACGAAGGTACTGCAAACGAGTACGTATTCGAAACTTCCTTCCAATTCGCTACTGTTGAAGATGCATACGCAGCACGTGAGAACGACTACACCATGTCCTCTTACATGTTCGGCATCCAAGTTAAGCTCGTAGCTGGTACTAACACCATTAAGATTCAAGACTCCTCCAAGTCTCCCAAGAACCAACACTTCAGAGATTTCTACTTTGTAAAGGTTGCTGATTGGACTCCTGCAGAGGAAAGTGTAGAACCCGAAACCCTCACTGCTGAGCAAGCTATTGAAAAGGGTCTCACCTATGAAAAGGGCGCATACAGCGAAGAGTACTACTATGTAACTCTCACTCTTAACACCAATGCTAACGCTAACGGCTTTGCAAGAGCTACTCTCGAAGGCCAAGATATGATCATCAGCGTTGCCGGCGGTTTCCTCACCGGTGAAGCAGAAGGTTCCTTCATCATTGGCGACACCATTAAGTTCTTGGCAAAGGTTGGTTGCGTAAACTCCGCTACCACCGCTTCCACTAAGGAAGCTCGTCTGTTCGAAGTTAAGGAATGGGAATATGTTGAAAAGGCACCCCGCACCCTGACTGCTGAAGAAGCTATCGCTCTTGGTAACACCTTTGAAAAGGGCAAGTACAGCGAAGACCTCTACTATGTAACTCTTACTCTCAACACTCAAGTTAACGAGAATGGCTTTGCAAGAGCTACTCTCGAAGGCCAAGATATGATCATCAGCGTTGCCGGTGGTTATCTCACCGCAGAAGCTGGCAATCTCGGCACTCTTCAAGTTGGCGATACTGTTACATTCTTGGCAAAGGTTGGTTGCGTAAACTCCGCTACCACCGCTTCCACCAAGGAAGCTCGCCTCTTTGAGGTTCAATCCTGGGAAGTTGTTCCTGCTAACTAATTAGCATACGACACACAAGAATTAACCTTAAAAGTTAATAAACTTGCATAAAAGCAAGGCAACGGCTCTGCCGTTGCCTTGCCCTTTTTTGTGCCAAAAAATGTGCGTTTTTTGATTGTGCGGTGTAAATTTTGCAAATAAAAAACGCGTTCTCCTCCCACCGCGATAGCGGTGGTGGGAGAATGTAATAAAAAACAAAATTCACTCTTGCAAACCTGCAAAAAATATGATATAATAGAAAAAAACATCGCATTTAACCAAACGGAGGTATATTATGCGCAAAAAGCCAACCATCGCCCTGATGTACGATTTTGATAAAACTCTCTGCGATCAGGATATGCAAAACTACACCTTTATTCCCAACCTGGGCATGACACCCGGCGAGTTTTGGGGCAACGTAGAATCTTTTAGAACAAAACATTATATGGAGGGTATTCTCGGCTATTTGTTCTGTTCTGTAAAAATGTGCGAAGAAAAGGGCATCGACGTCACCAAAGAATATTTGCGTTCCTGCGGCAAGGATATTCGCTTCTTCAAGGGAGTGCTGAACTGGTTCGAGCGCATCAATCTCTATGGCGAATCCATTGGCGTAAACATCGAGCACTATGTTATTTCCAGCGGCATCAAAGAGATTATCGAGGGCAGTGAGATCAGCAACCGCTTCAAAAAGATCTTTGCTTGCCAATATCATTTTGACGAAACCGGCAAAGCCGTTTGGCCCAAAATTGCTATCAACTATACCCAAAAAACGCAATACGTGTTCCGTATTTCCAAGGGTGTTTACGACGAAACCGAAAATAAAAAAGTAAACGACAAGGTTCGCGAGCGCGAAATTCCTTACAATAATATGATCTATTTTGGTGACGGTATTACCGATATTCCTTGCATGACGCTTATCAAAAAGCAGGGTGGCGTGTCGATTGCCGTTTATCAAAAGGGAGAGAAAAATAAGGTTACCGACCTGCTTCTTGACGACCGTGTAAACTACATCTGCTCTGCCGACTACCAAGAGGGCGGAGATCTCGATTCCTTGATTAAGTGCATCATTCAAGAAAAAGCACTTGCACACAAGTTGCAGCTCAAGCAAAGAGAGCAACGTCGCCGTGAATCCAAAAATCAAGGCAACTAAAGGGAAAAGCAATGGAACTTTGGGATCTTTACACCAAGGATAGGGAAAAACTTGGTGAAACTATGGAGCGCGGAGCACCGCACCCCGCAGGCAAATACCGACTCGTGGTGCACATTGCTATTTTTAATAGCCGCGGGCAAATGCTCATACAGCAACGCCAAGCCGACAAATTCGGTTGGCCGAGCATGTGGGATATTAGCGCCAGCGGAAGTGTCATTACGGGCGAGACGAGCTCTATGGCTGCCGAGCGTGAACTTGGTGAAGAATTGGGACTCTCCGTTTCATTTTTCAATAGACGTCCTGCACTTACAGTGCATTTTCCCGATGGTATGGGAGATGTTTTCGTACTGGAAGAGGACGTAGATCTTTCCTCTCTCACCCTGCAAAAGGAAGAGGTGCAAGCTGTCCGCTGGGCAGACGAAGCAGAAATTTTGGAAATGATTGAAAATAATACGTTCATTCCGTATCAACCGCATTTTATTGGACTTTTGTTCTATTTACGCAACCACGCAACACTCCACATCAAGCCCGATAAAACCAGAGAATAAAAAAGACCAACTCAACCGAGTTGGTCTTTTTTATTCATTTTAAGGTTTACAGGTACCGCATGGGGAGTATCCGTCAGCAATCATTTCTTCGCGTGTGGCGGTGAAATACTCCTTGTTTGCCTCACTCATGCCGGCAACGTGACGGCAATCGGGCAAGTGGAACTTTTTACTGCTCTTGTTCGCGATGTAATCGCATTCAACGGCATCGTCGGGAATGACAGGCTCGTCTTTTTGCTCAAGTTCGCTGTTTCCGGTGGCGTAGTCAATGATAACACCGGGTTGCACGTTGTAAACGAACACGTTAAAGCAAATGCCATCGCCGTTATCTTCAACCGACCAAGCCTCAATCAAAACACCGCGAGCCACAAGCTCGTTGTCTACAAAAACAGGTGTTACGCGATAGAGCACGTGGTTGTTTGTTTCTTTTATGTAGTCGGCAACCATATTTTCAAACGGAAGCATGCCGAGCTGGTTGAAAGAACGTGTACCGGTAATGAGGTTTTGTTTGTTGGCGTCCTCACCGGAGAGTTGCCAACCAATCAAGTGGGAGCGATTGTAAAGATATCCACCGTCAACAATATCATAGGATGCTTGCACCCAACCCGAAGGTTTTACAGAACTAATATCACCACGAGGACCGGTGGGCATAATATCGCGACCGATGCAAGCTACTGCAATGCCACAGCGACCAAGCTTATCGAGCGCAGAATAGTACTCATAGGACTTGTTGGTGATTTGATTGTCGGTAAAGAAGGGGGTATTATTGTTAACCTCTGTGTAAAGAGAATCGGAATACTCGGGAATGCTATCAATGTCGAACGTGGGCATCGAAAGTGCGGGAACTTCCAATTCCGTAGAGGGTTTTGTGGTTTCCGCAGGGGAAGTAGTCGTCTCTTCGGGAGTGGTGGTTTCCTCTGGAGTAGTAGTTACTTCAGGAGTGGTGGTTTCCTCGGGGGTGGTAGTTGCTTCGGGAGTAGTGGTAACTACGGGTGTAGTAACTACAGGAGCAGTAACAATAGGTGTGGTTTCCACCACGGGAGATTCGGTGGTCTCAGCGCATGTGGTCTCTTCGGGAGTGCTTACCTCGGGAGGGAGTGGGCCATCCGGAATGGTTTGTTCAAGCGTTGTGCTCTCAAGGGGTGTTGTCTCCGTTGGAGTTGTAGAAACCACTTGCGTAGTGATCGCTTCTGTTGTTGTGAGGGGAGGTGTTTGCGTGTTACAAGAAGCAAACAGTGTGCACAGCACCAAAAGCAGTGCAATTAACGAAAGTCGAGTGTTGTATAAAGGTTTCATTTCTTCCAAATCTCCTTTGTAATATTATCGTGCGAGGAGCCAACAAATTCTGTGCTCTCACACAAGTGGAATGCGGACATATCCAAATCAAAGAACACATCCGAGGGGTAATGGCGGTTCCAACGGTAAATGAGAATTTCGTCCACCGTGTCAACGTTTTGCGGCAGAGTTGTGTCCTCTACAAAGCAAAAGTCGCCCGAGGATGCAACGCCTGCGGGATTGGGATCAAGGTGCAAATGCGAACAATCCTCGCCAAAGAGCGGTGCGGAATAGGGGCTCACCCAAAGCGCGGTGTTTTGCGTGTGTGCAATCATATCTGCGGTTAGCACGCGGTCGCGACTCTGCCTGCGGCGATTGAACATCATACCGCCATCCTTGCTCAAGCAAACAATCAGCTTCACAAAAATCCTCCTTTTTTTCAACGTGGAATATTCTACCTTTTATTATAACACAATACCGACAAAAAAACAACCGTTTTGCGAAAATAAAACATTCTTTTACACATCCGCAATAAATGAGGTGTAGCACCCCAACATCCCAAAACCGAGCGATTACCGCGCACAAAGGCGGGCGAATTATGAATCTCTCCTACGATTGATGTTTGAATTTTTCGCACGGGAGCCGCGATGCACCTCTTTCGTTTTTGCACATACCATTATACATATATTGTCAAGAGGTTTTGCAAAAAATCAATAAATTTTTTAAAATGATTGACAATTTTCTTTTTTTGTGTTATAATAAATTTCGGAATAGCGAAAAAATAAAATTCGCTTTTGCGAAAAACATATTTTCGCAATTGCGAAAAATACAAACCGAACGCGAAACAAAGCCAAAACAAGTGACGAAAGGGGGAGCAAAATGCACTTTTTAAAAATAGAAGAAGTTGCCGCAAGGTGGCAAATTTCACCGCGTGCGGTGCAAATTTTGTGCAAAGAAGGCAAAATTGATGGCGCGCAACGCTTTGGCCGTGCGTGGATGATTCCCGAAAATGCCGCTCGCCCCATCGACCGTCGCACGCGCGAGGGCAGGGGTATGCATGGCGAGAGTCAGCCTTTTCCGCGCAAGACGCCATTCTTATATATGACAGATCTTTACACCACTCCCGGAACTGCCAACGAAATCTCCGCTCCGCTTGTTGATAACTACGAAGCCAAAGCGCTCCTGGAGGCAGAAATTGCCTGCGCACGAGGAGAATTTGATCGTGTGTATGCGAGCGCAAGTTATTTGCTTGGCAGACATTCCGGCTTTTACGAGGTGATCTGTGCAGGTATGTTAATGGCGCAATGTGCCATTTGGCGTGGGGATATCGAGCTTTGGCGTGCGGCAAAAATGCACATTTCCGAGGCGCCGGCGCAAAATGATCTCGATCGCGACATTATGCTATTGGCGATTTGCGTTGTGGATATTATGCTTTATAATGTCACAGAGTTCCCCGAATGGTTCCGTGTGGGTTGTTTTGAGCCTCTGCCCGACGATTCTTTCCCTGCCGCACGTGTTTATTATGCAAAATACCTCTACACGATTGGTTACGGTGTTGCAACGGGCGAATTTTTGTTCGAGGGGATGGATGGACTTTCTTTTATGCGCTTGCTCCCCAGTGCCATCGAGCCAATGATTTCGCAAGCACGCATAGAGCATTCGCTTGTTTGCGAAATTTGTTTGCGTATGAGCTGTGCCGCGGCATATCACAACAGCGGCGACAATGCCCAAGCAATTCGACACATTGATCGCGCCATCGAACTTGCACTCCCTGATAAACTTTACGGACTTTTGTCCGAGTACTGCCGCGTGATGGACTCCTTGCTTGAGCAAAGAATGTCTCTTTTGGCGCCCGATGCTTGGAGAGAGGTCAAAGCGCTCTGCCATACCTATAATGAGGGATGGTCGCGCTTGAGTGGCATCGTACGCGGTAAAACACTTGCCACAACGCTTTCCACCAAAGAGAGAGAGGTTGCAAAGCTTGCCGCGTTTGGCATGAGCAATGCGCAAATTGCCGAAAAGTTGCACATGTCGGTATCTGTTGTAAAACAATCCATTCGCGTGGTTAGTGAAAAAACAGGCATGTCCCGACGCGAATTTGCAAAAATCTTATAATATTTCAGCCCTTTATATATCCCAAAAGCCCCAAAAGGATATATAAAATATCCGATTTTTTTAAAAAAGGATATAAAAGCGCAAAAAAATAAGACCTAAAAAAATGATTTTAGGTAATACCGCAAACAACAAAAATCTGATATACTATTGACATCGGGCGAGGAACGTGGACGTCTAAGCCCGGAGCGCAGTCGTGTTGTGGATTTTTGGTGTTTTCCGTACACGATCTGCGCTGCCGAAAAAATGTTTTCACCCTTTACGTTTTTTCGATGATAGGGGCTGTTTTCACCCTTTGCAGTCCCATATAATAAAAAGACCTGGGATTGTTTTCACCTTCACCCTTTACAATCCCGGGCCTTTTTTATCAATTTTTTCGAAAGGAGATCGCCAAATGCTGAAAAGACTTTTAAGGCTGAATCAACAAGAAACCGAAATCCCCAAAGAAGGCGATCTTTACGCCCGTATCGAACACGAGGGGCGCACATTCGAACTGTTTTACGGATATTACGAGGAATGCGACCGCCAAAATCCGTTGGTGCAACCCGTTCCCCTCTATCCCGATTTTGTAAAAAGACCGCAGTATGACAACGAGGGGTATCCCTTTGCAACCGAAATGCAAGATGCTTGCAAGTTTTATTCGGGCAAGGATCCCGACGATGGTTGTTACACGTGCAGATACTACCGTCGTGTTTTAGATTTTATCGGCCTTTGCACTTGCGAGCAATGCCGTAAAAAAGATACAAAACCTCAATAACCGCACTCAAAACGAGCGCCACCGAGCGGCAACGAATTTCGTTGCCGCTCGGTGTGTTTTGTTATAAAACTCTCATCTTGCTAAAACCGGCATATTGGCGAGCATATTCTCCAAAAAGATGCCGTAACCGGTGGCCGGATCGTTTATGAGAACGTGAGTCACTGCTCCCACGATCTTGCCGTCCTGGATGATGGGGGAGCCCGACATTCCCTGCACGATTCCGCCGGTGAGGGCGAGCAGGTCGGGGTCGGTCACGGTTACGGTAAAGCATTTGGAGCCTTTGGCGTCGCGTTTGATATTCGAGATGCGAATGTCATATTTTTGCATCTGTTCGGTGCCAACGGTGCAAAGAATATAGGCGTCGCCCTCGCAAATGTCATCGCGAAGTCCAACGGGCATAGGATCGCACTCGGTTTCGGGAACCTCCGAGAACACGCCCCACACGCCGCAAGCCGAGTTGCCAAGGAGTGCGCCTGTTCTGCCGGGGTTAAAGTGCCCCTTGAGCTCTCCGGGTGCGCCTGCCGCCCCCTTGACAACCGAGGAAATGGTCACGTCCGAAATCGAACCCTTGCGCATTTCCACGAGTGCGCCCGTGTCGGCATCGCAAATGCCGTGTCCAAGGCCTGCAAAAGCCCCGCTATCGGGGAATAGGAAGGTCACGGTACCAATTCCTGCTCCGCTGTCCCTGACCCAAATACCGGTCTTATAACGCCCCTCCGACGATGATAGAACAGGTGTTAGCGTGGTTTGAAATTCTTTGCCGCCGCGACGGCAGGTCAGGGTCAAGGATTTGCCGCCCGAGGCTTCAATGCGCTCGGTCATATCAGCCGCGCCTTTTACGTCCTCACCATTGATTTTGAGGATGACATCCTTTGCGTGCAGACCCGCACGCGTTGCGGGATTGATACTGCCGCGACTTGTTTCAACGTCGCAAAAGCCGACCACCATCACGCCGTCGGTATAAAATTTTACGCCAAAAGGCATACCGCCCGGGTATAGCATCAAGTCGCGTAATTCTTCCGTATCTGCTTGCAAAACGGTAGAATAGGATGCGGCGGTAGGGAGGGAGGCAGACGCAACCTCTACGTCAAATCCCGGGCAATGGCTCATGGCAAAAACATACTCCTTTTCGGTTCTGCTTGCCACGGCTGTCACCCCTCCCAAGGGGAGCATCGACAACATTAGCAAGAGGCAACACAAAAGCTTCCAAATTCTTCTTTTCATTTTTCTTTACCTTTCCTATATATGGGCGCGCAGGGCGCCGCGTGTTTTTGGCAGGCAATGGGCACAGATATGCGGTTGATAAGCGGTTTTAAAGCTTGCTCACCAACCGAAGTCTTTTGTCCGTTTGCTGATACTAATGTGTGCCGAGTGATGTCGTTTCATAAGTAACAAAGATAACCATTGGATCGGTTTGCGGTGCGCAAAAACAATACAAAAATTGTAAAATAAAAATACCTATTCAGAAAAAGAAAAGAAGAAGCAAAAGCTTTTTTGCAAATGTGAGAATATTTTGCCCGACAAAAAGGAAAACATACTTTTTATCATTTAAAATTATAATTTTTCTTTTCAAAAAAAGAAAAGGGCTTGACAAGCCCTTGTTTTTGTGATATAATTTGAGAACTGTTCTCAATTTAAGGAGAAAACGAATGAGAAAAAAGAGATATAAGACAGCAGGCAGAGAAGCACTCATCAGCTTTTTCCGTCGCAACCCCGACCGCCAATTTACCGTTGAGGAGCTTTACCGCGAAGTCAACGAGCAAGCCGCAACCGGCAAAAGCAGTCTTTACCGTCACCTCACCGAGCTTTGCAACACCGAGGTTTTGCGCAAGTTCCACGGTGGCGAGGGACGCGGGACGCTTTATCAATACATCGGAGCCGAGTGTGATTGCAAGGATCATTTTCATCAAAAGTGCACCGTATGCGGACGCGTGAGCCACCTCGATTGCTTTGCAAGTGCCGAGTTTGCCGAGCACATGTTGCGCGAGCACGGCTTTTTGATTAACTGCGGACGTTCTGTTTTGTATGGCGTATGTGCTGTTTGTATGCGCAAAGGAGAAGAAACTCATGCATGATTTTTGGCATTTGTTGGGGCATAGCTTGCTCCACACATTGGAGGATACCCTAAAGGTTGTTCCGTTTTTGTTTTTGACCTACCTATTAATGGAGTTTTTGGAGCACAAAGCAAACGGCGCTCCCGAGCGTTGGTTGCGTGGTTCGGGCAAGGTTGGTCCCTTGGTGGGCGGTGCGCTTGGTGTGCTTCCGCAATGCGGATTTTCGGCAGCGGCAACCGGATTTTACACCGGACGTATGATCACTACCGGCACACTCATCGCGGTTTATCTTTCCACGTCCGACGAAATGCTCCCCATCCTGATTTCAAGCGGTGCACCCGTTCCCACGGTTTTAAAGCTGTTGGGCACAAAACTTGTGATTGGTATAGCCGCAGGCTTTGCCATCGATGGCGTTACGCGCCTCGTTTGCCGCGGCAAAA
Organism: Eubacteriales bacterium; assembly: GCA_045653865.1. Classification (GTDB taxonomy): domain Bacteria; phylum Bacillota; class Clostridia; order Oscillospirales; family CAG-272; genus UMGS1865. Next base: position 14,966 of record JAZOMJ010000011.1, on the reverse strand, counting down.
AGTGCGAGCAAGAGCCGCAAATCGAGGAGCTTTGCGAACGCGAAAACTGCGATTGCGGAGACCGTTTTGTGCTCTCTGCCCTCAAACACACGGCATACATCACAGTCTTTTTGTTGTTGTTCACTTTTGTGCTCAATTTGGGCATCGAAGCGGTAGGGGAAGAGAACATTCAAAGCGTTGTGCTCGGTCGCCCCGTGTTGGGTAGCGTTTTGGCGGCACTTGTGGGGCTCATTCCCAACTGCGCATCCTCGGTTGCGCTCACCTCTTTGTTTGTAGACGGTGTCATTTCGAGCGGTGCATTGCTTTCGGGCTTAATGGTCAACGCAGGCGTAGGACTTGCCATTCTGTTCCGCAACAACCGCCCCCTCAAGGATTCTTTTAGAATCGTGGGCATTTTGTTTGGCATCTCGGTCATCTGCGGCATTTTGATTGATTTGACAACGCTTGGCGCGTGGATCGCCGCATAATATCGACAGAAGAGAAACGAGAGCAAGAGTACAAGGTGAAATCCTTATATTCTTGCTCTCTTTCTGCATGTATAGGGGGATTTGTTTTCGCCCATACCGCGCACAAAGATTGATTATTCAGCGATTACCGCACACAAAGGCGGGCGATTCGTGAATCGCCCCTACGAGAAACAACAAAATCTATTGTAGGGGATGACCTCCCGGGCATCCCGCGGTGGCTAACGAGAACAACTAAATAAAACCACTGTATGTCATTCTGAGCGAAGAAAACTGCGAAGGGGTTTTTGGAAAATTTTTCAAAAAAATATTTTTTGCAGGGAATCATCTTCAAAAATCAAGGAGACGTCCTCTGTGCGGTGTAAGGGGAATTTTCCATACAAAAAACGGTGAGACCATCAAGGTCTCACCGCGGTTTGTTATTGTTGATGTTTTTTGCTTAGCGCTTGGTAAGGAAATTTTGAAGATCCTTGCTAAGGGAAATTTCAATCTTGTTAGAACGGTCAAAGCGTGCATCGTGGTAAGTGCTACCCATATTCTTGGAGAGTGCTTCCATGGTGGCGGTTTCTTCACCGTAAAGAGCAGCTTCACGAGCGCGGAATTGTTCCTCGGTTTCGGGAATGCCGTAAATCTTTCTGTGCAGCTTTCTTGCTCTCTTTCTTAAGTGCAAGCTGAGTTTGTCGGCGTTGTGCTTTTCGTCCAAGTTGCCGGTTTGACGGGTGTCACGCATAAAGATGACCATATCGTCATATTCAGCAACCTTCAGCTTGTAGCGAATAATGCCTCTGTTTTGTTTGGTGAGAACGGTGTAGAGAACAATGCGGTAATCATCATCAACGCGAATGGGGTTGATGGGAGTTTCCAGCACGAGTTGCTTGCCGTAGTAGGGGAATTCTTTTCTGATTATGATTTTCAAGGAGTGCAGACCGGGTTCTACACGGAAGCAAGAGAACTCGCTATCCAAGTCAATCGCACCAACTTCCAAACCATCGATGTAAACAATTGCATTATCAACCGAGCCGGTGAAAACGCGAGATTCGGGAGGACCAACCTTGTCGGCATCAAAGTACTCATACTCGTCATCATCCTCTTCCTCGCCTTCCAAAACATCCTCGTATTCAACAAGGGTTTCGAAAATGGAACGAACAGAAACAACGATTTGGTTTTCAAGCACTTTGTCAATCTTTTCTCTCTTGAGGTTATCAAGCTTGATGTCAACATGATCAGATTTGGTACTGTACTTCATATACTTCTTTCTGCATACAAAGCTCAAAACAATAAAGCCAATGCCAATAACAGCAAAAGCGATTGCGCCAACAGCTGCCCAATTGATCAAACACCAAGGAATGGGATACTTTCCGCTATCGTCAAGGAAGAGGAACAGTTGGGGATCCAATCCAGACGCCTCGGTTTCGCGACTGAGTTTGAACCAGAGATAGAAGCCATATCCAATGCCTGCTGCGAGAGCCGCCCAAGCCAAAAAGCCGACGAACCAACGCAGACGTTCCCATGCCTTCCAAACACCGAGAACCTTTTTCTTGCGATATACTGTTTGCAGATAGTCATCCTTGAGCGCCTGTACTCTATCGTGTTCGCGCTTAGAGAGCATCTGCGCCTTGGCATATTTTTCATTTGCCATAAGATTTATCCTCGTTTCTAAAATCATTTCGCGCCTAAAACACGCGATAAACATCCACACTAATTATTATAAGGTTTTTTGGTGTGTTTGTCAAGAGGATTTTTACAAAAGTATATATAAAAAACGTATAAAAATATAAAAAATCGAAAAACGGAGCAAAAAGGTCGACGCTTCTGCCCTTCGGTAAATGCGTCGACCTTCGCTTTTTAGTCCTCGATCCTATCAAAAGTCTCGCGAGCGCGAAACAGCAGAGAAATGCACCAAACACCTGCAAGACCTACTACAGTGTAGATGATGCGGCTGAGTAGGGAGGATTGTCCACCGCAGATCCAGGCAACAATATCAAATTGAAAAAGCCCGATGCTACCCCAGTTGAGGGCACCCACGATGGTTAAAATCAGCGAAATGCGATCCAAAATCATCATTTTATCTCCTTTGCAAATTGCGGAATTCTGCCAACACAATTTGTGCGACCAATAAAAAATTCCGACTGCTTGTAGTATGTGCCGTTGTTGTTTTGTTATGCGCGCCGCACAAAAAAGAAATTTTGTGCAAAAAATCGCACAGTTGTTGACAAATGGTGCCAATTAAGATATAATTAAACAAAAGAGGAACGGTCACCTCATCCGTCAGGCGAAAGCCTGACACCTTCCCCTCAAGGGGAAGGCTAAAAGTGAGTTTTTGACAATTACTGTTGATGGCAGAATAAACCTAAAGCCTTCTCCTTGAGGAGAAGGTGGCGAGTTTGCGAGCCGGATGAGGTGATGTATTGAATAACGGTTTTCCTATCTTGAATTCATTCCACAAAAGAGGAGGTGCAACAATTATGGTTACGCGAAATTCGCCTGTAACGGTTCTTGCCGGCGTAGGCAAAACGAGAGCGGAATATTACGCCAAGATTGGCATTGTTACGTTGGGCGACTTGTTGTTGCACTATCCGAGAGCGTACGAAAATCGCGGAGACGTGGTGCTTCTTTGCGACGCGAGAGAGGATGGCAAAAGCTCGCTGATTCTTACGGTTGCAAGTGATGCAAAGGTGGTCAGACTCCGTTCGCACAAATCCTTTTTAAAGTTCCGCGCGTTTGACGAGAGCGGCTCTTGCGAGATCACTTATTTCAATCAAGATTATCTCAAATCGCAGTTCCGGGTGGGCACCGTTTACCGCTTTTTCGGTAAGGTCGAAAGGGTGGGGAAAAGATACACGATGACCTCTCCCGTGGCAGAGCCTTGGACACCGTCGGCAAATTTGCCGTCCTTGTGTGCCGTTTACCGCATGACAGAGGGGCTCACTCCCAAACAAATTGCCAAGGACGTTGCGGCGGCAATCGAGCTGCTCGCGGCAAGCATCGAGGACCCGTTACCGCCTGACGTAGTGCAAAAACGCTCGCTTTGCACACTTTCTTATGCGCTAAAGAATATCCATAACCCTGAAACGCGAGAGGCGCTGATGATTGCGCGCCGCCGTTTGGTGTATGATGAATTTTTCTGCTTCTCGCTCGGTGCGGCAATGTCGCAACGCAGAGAGAAATCTATGAACGCCCCTGCTTGCCCCGATGGGGATATTTCCCCTCTGCTTGCAACACTTCCTTACGAGCTTACGGGTGCGCAAAAACGCACCATCGACGAAATTGCCCGCGATATGGCAAAAAACACCCCCATGGGTAGAATTGTGGTTGGTGACGTTGGATGCGGCAAAACGGTTTGTGCCGCCGCCGCAATGCTCATAGCGGTCAAAAATGGCAGACAAGCGGCGCTGATGGCGCCCACCGAAATTTTGGCGCGCCAACACTATGCCGACCTCGCCCCCGTGTTCGAGGGAATGGGCATCTCTTGTGCGCTCCTCGTTGGCGCGACCACCGCGGCAGAGAAGAGACGCATCAAAGCGGCACTTTCACAAGAGGATGAGGGCAAGAGATTGCAGGTGGTTATCGGCACACACGCGCTTCTTTCCGACGGCGTGGAGTTTGTCGCTCCCGGACTTGTTGTTACCGACGAGCAACACCGTTTTGGCGCACGTCAGCGCGCAAAATTGGCAGAAAAAAACACCAACGCCCACCTGTTGGTTATGAGCGCAACCCCCATTCCGCGCTCGCTTGCCTTGGTTTTGTATGGGGAACTTGATATTTCTCGCATCGATGAAATGCCCGTGGGCAGACAAAGGGTTGACACCTTTGTGGTTGATGAAACCTACCGGCCGCGGCTCAATGCGTTCATTCAAAAACAGGTCGACGAGGGTGGACAGGTCTACGTTGTTTGCCCCGCGGTCGAAGAACAGGAACAAGAACCAGAAGAGGTCACACTTTCCGACCTCGATGAAATCTTCCTCGCGCGCGAGGAAAAGCCCCCCCTCAAAGCGGCGGTCACCTTTGCCGAGGAACTGCAAAAGGCATTGCCCGAGGTACGTGTGGCGTTTTTGCACGGCAAGATGAAGAGCCGCGAAAAGGATGCCGTAATGCAAGAATTTGCCGAGGGGAACATTCACGTGCTGGTTTCCACCACCGTAATTGAGGTTGGTGTCAACGTGCCCAACGCGGCGCTGATGATTGTTGAAAATGCCGAGCGGTTTGGACTTTCGCAACTGCATCAGCTTCGCGGACGTGTCGGACGTGGTGCAAGAAAATCGCATTGCATCCTTGTTATGGGTGGCGACGGAGCGGTTTCTCGTACGTCACGCGATCGCCTTGAGGTTATGCGCACCACGTATGATGGTTATCGCATAGCCGAACAAGACCTGGCACAACGCGGCCCCGGTGACTTTTTGGCAACTGCCGAGGGCGGAGCCGTGCGACAGAGCGGTGGACTTTCTTTCCGCCTTGCCGATGCGGGCGAGGATATTTCGGTACTCACCGAAGCCGCCGCTGATGCAAGAGAAATCCTCTCCGGTGACCCCGAACTTACAGAGAACCCGCTCCTGCGTGAGCACATCAAAGGTTTGTTCAGCATCGAGGCAGGACTTATCAGTTAATTATCATAATGCAAAAATGTTTAATGAACACAAATTGTGAAAAGAGCAATGGAGACCTATCAAAGGCTCCCTTGTGTAAAGGGAGGCTGTCAAATGTCGCAAGCGACAAGGGACTGAGGGATTGTTTCATAGGGAAATTCATCTTTTACAATCCCTCCGTCTTGCTTCGCAATCCACCTCCCTTTACACAAGGGAGGCACAAGTAACATCCACCAAAAAGTTTGTTCCATAAATATAGAACTTATCGCCCCGTCAGGGGAGAAAGGATACCAAAATGCTCGAATTCAACTACCATCAATCGCCAAAATATTTGCACATCGGTTGCGAAAAGCCGCGTGCGTATTTCATTCCTTATCAAAGCGAGGATGCGGCAAACACCGCCAACCGCGCAAATTCCGACTATTTCTATTCTTTGTGTGGCGAGTGGAGCTTCTGTTATTATGATGCACTCTACAAGGTGCCCAACTTTGTAGCACCCGATTGGAATTTTGCCGCAGGAGACCGTCTGCCCGTTCCCATGAGCTGGCAATATGCGCTTGATCGCGGATACGATACGCCTCACTACATCAACGTCAACTATCCTATTCCCGTCGATCCCCCCTACGTGCCCGTCGATAACCCCTGCGGTCTTTACGAGCGCACGTTTGAGGTAACTGCCGACACTTTGGCAAGCAAAAAGCTCTATATGGTATTTGAAGGAGTGGACTCCTGCTTCTACCTTTACATCAACGGCAAGTTTGCTGCATATAGCCAAGTCAGCCACATGACCACCGAGGTTCTCGTCAACGATTTCCTCGTAGCAGGCGAGAACCGCGTGCAAATTCTTGTGCTCAAATGGTGCGACGGAACCTATCTTGAGGACCAAGACAAAATCCGTTCCTCGGGTCTCATTCGCGAGGTCTATTTGCTCTCTCGCGATACCGCACATATCGAGGATATTTACACCCGTACCGCATTAAACGACGATTTCAGCCGCGCAATGATCACCACCGAGCTGACCCTTTCGGGCTCTGCCGAGGTTTCTTGCCGCCTTGTTTCTCCCACAGGTGAGGAGATTGCAAGGGGAGCCAAAACGGTTGACGGTACTGCCGATTTTGCCATTCAGGTTGAAAATCCCATTCTTTGGAGCGATGAAGACCCCAATCTTTACCTGCTTTACATCCAATGCGGCAATGAGGTGATTCGCCAAGAAGTTGGCGTGCGTCGCTTTGAAATTAAGGGAAAAGTGCTCTACGTCAACGGCAAAAAGGTCAAGGGCAAGGGCGTTAACCGCCACGATAGCCACCCGCAACTTGGTAGCGCCACCCCCGTGGAGCACATGATGCGCGACCTTCTCATTCTCAAGGCGCACAACGTCAATATGATCCGCACCAGTCACTATCCCAACGATCCGCGCTTCCTCGAGCTTTGCGACCGCCTCGGCTTCTACGTTTGCGACGAAGCAGACATCGAAACCCACGGCTTTTGCATGTTTGGCAAATGGGATGCCCTCACCGATAACGAGGAGTGGACGGATGCCTACCTCGACCGCGCCGAGCGTATGATGGAGCGCGACAAAAACCGTGCTTGCGTTCTGTTCTGGTCGGTTGGCAACGAGAGCGGTATTGGCAAAAACCACGAGGCAATGGCAGAGTATTTCCACAACCGTATGCCCGGTTGCTTTGTGCACAGCGAGGATCTCTCCCGTCGCAAGATGGATCTTTACAAAAAAGCATCTCACGAGGATCGCAAAAAGATGCGCATCACGGCAGATTACGTCGATATCGATAGCCGTATGTATCCTTCCTTGTGGGAGATGAAGCATTACTACTTTGAAAATTCCAAAATGGAAAAGCCCCTCTTCCTTTGCGAGTACTCGCACGCAATGGGCAACGGCCCCGGAGACCTTGAGGACTACTGGCAACTGATGATGGCAAACGATGCCTACTTTGGCGGTTGCGTTTGGGAGTTCCTCGATCACTCTGTCGACATCGGCAAGCCGGGCGAACCCAAATATATTTACGGTGGTGATAAGGGCAACTACCCCCACGATGGCAACTTCTGCGTAGACGGTCTTGTTTATCCCGACCGCCGTCCGCACATGGGGCTTCTTGAACTCAAACAAGTTCTGCGCCCCTGCCGTGCCGAAAGCTTTGATGCCGAAAAGGGAAGCGTTACCTTGCAAAACCAACGCTATTTCACCTCTCTTTCCGATCTCGACCTCATCTGGAGCATCGAGCGCAACGGTCGCGTTATCCGTCAAGGACGCATTACGGGTTTGAACATTGCTCCCCGTCACCGTCGCACCTACAAGCTTGATCTCGGCGACCTTTCCAAACTCGACGGCTTCTGTTATCTCAATCTTTCCTACCGTCAAAACACCGCAACCCCTTGGGCAGAAATGGGTTATGAGGTAGGCTTTGAGCAATTCGAAATCGATACCCCTGCCGCACCCGTTTTTGCAAAGGCGGCAGTGAGTAAAACCTTTGCCGTTTGCGAGTCTGCCACCGAAATTGTGGTGAGCGATGGCGACAACGTTTACACCATCGACCGTCCGCACGGACTTATCAAATCCATCAAGGGTCGCGGCAAGGAGATGCTGACGGCATCGGTAACGCCCACCATTTGGCGCGCTCCCACTGATAACGACCGCAACATCAAGCATCAATGGGTCAACCAATATTACAACAATATGCGCTTGCATTGCCGCAACTGTGCGGTTGTTGAAAACACCGAAAACGCAATCACGGTAGCCGCAACGCTTGCAATGGGCGCGCCCGCACGCGAGCCGTTCATCTTTATGGATGTCAAGTATATCTTTGAGCGTGGCGAGGGTGTCAAGGTCGATATGGACGTTCGCGTTACCAAAGAGAACGCATTCCTGCCTCGCTTTGGTGTCAAATTCAAGATGCCTGCCGATTGCGAAGAGCTCGCATACTTTGGTAGAGGCCCCGTAGAGTCCTACGTCGATAAGAAGCAAGCCTCTCGCATGGGTCGCTTCAAAACCACCGTTACCGAGCATTTCGAGCACTATGTTCGCCCGCAAGAGAATATGGCACACATCGGCACACGTTGGGTAGAGATTTACAACGCGGCAGGGCAGGGTCTCCTTGCTACCAATACCGAGGAAACCAAGAACTTCAGCTTCAACTGCTCGCACTTCAGCGCACGTCAACTCACCGCAACCGCACACGATTATGAACTTGTTCCTCTTGAAGAGACCGTTGTGCACATCGATTACCGCCACAGCGGCATCGGTTCCAATTCCTGCGGCCCCGAGCTCCTTCCCAAGTGGCGTTTGAACGATCAAGCATTCCGCTTCTCCTTCCGCCTCTTGCCCGTTTTGACAAATAACGATTGTCCTTTTGAGAAGATAAGTAAATAAGAAGAAATGCGGGGGAACCTTTTTCACGAGAAAAAGCGTTCCCCCGCGCCCCTTCCCAAAAGCGCTCTAACAGAAAATCAAAAAAGAGATTTTCCAACATACGGATAGACAGTCGGCGCGAGGTGAAACCTCGCTTTTGCTATCGCGAGCGGCTGGGCGCCACCAAGACCATATCCGCTAAGAGAGTAGAGAGCAGAGTGAAGTGTTAAGGAGTCAATCGTAGGGGATGATGTCCTCGGCATCCCAAAAAACAAACGAATACCGTATGCCAAAAACCATATATCAAAACAAGGGATAGCGATTTTCGCTATCCCTTGCTTGTGTTTATTCACTTCTTCCAACGGTAAACGCGGCACTCGTAGGGAGCGAGGGTTTCTCGGTTGGACATAGGATAGTTGCAAAGCAACAACTCGGCATCGGAAAGTTCAAAACCACGTGGGGCTTTCCAAGCCTTGGTTTTGCCCACAAAGGAGCAAACCACTAAAAGTCTTTCGTTTTCATCCTCGCGAGAATAGGTATAAAAGGACGAGGAGCATTTGCCGTATTCGCGATAGTTGCCGTTCTTAACGGCGGAAAGATTCTTGCGCAGAGCAATGGCTTTGCGATAGAAGTTCAAAACCGAGTTTTCGTCGTTCTCTTGTGCGGCAACGTTGACCTCGGTGTAGTTTTCGTTCACATAGAACCAAGGGGTTCCCGTGGTAAAGCCTGCATTCTCCTCGGCACTCCATTGTACGGGAGTTCTTGCCGAATCGCGAGAGCCGTGCCACAATCTCTTAAGGCGCTTTTCGGGGGATTTCTTGGTTGCCACGTTAAAATATTGCCAACGGGTTTGCACGTCCTCGTACATTTCGGGGTCAGAGGGGTACCAGTTGCTCATGCCGATCTCTTGACCTTGATACACAAAGGGCGTGCCTTTTTGGAAGAGATAGGAAACCGCAAGCGATTTTGCGCTCTCCGCGCGGAACTTTTCGCTACCGTAACGGGAGACCATTCTGGGGTGGTCGTGGTTCTCAAGATAGAGCATATTCCAACCCTTGCCGTCAAGCTTGGTTTGCCAGCTTGAAAAAGCTCTCTTGAGTTTTCTTAAATTGAAAGGCATGTGGTTGAAATCGGTGAACAGACAATCCGCCTCTTGCGTAGAGAATTGAATCATCATATCAAGCACGGGGCTTTTGTTCTCGTCGATGTACTCAAGCGCCTTTTTGGGAGTGACCATAGGAGCCTCTGCCAAAATCATGCAATCGTATTTGGAGAATACGTCTCTCTTAAATTCTTCCAAATATTCGTGCAGGTGCGGTCCGTGATTAAAGTAAAGGAATCCCTTGGAGGCAGGCATGATGTAATCGTCGGGGAGCCCGTCCTTTTTGGAGATAAAGGTGATAACGTCCTCGCGGAAGCCGTCAACGCCCATATCGAGCCAAAAGCGCAGAATGTTCTTGACCTCTTCTCTTACGAGAGGGTTGTCCATATTCAGGTCTGCCTGCTGAATGGCAAACAGATGCATGTAATATTCTTGTCTGACCTCATCCCAAGCCCAAGCCTTGCCCTCAAAGAGGGAATCCTAGTTGTTGGGCAATTTTCCGTTCGACTTTGCGGGGCGCCAAATGTAATAATCGGTGTAAGGGTCAATGCGTTGACGGCTCTTTTGGAACCACTCGTGCTGATCGCTTGTGTGTTTGACAACAAGGTCCATAATCACCTTCATGCCGCGTTCGTGTGCACCGTCAAGCACTTTTTTGAAGGCGTCCATACCGCCAAACTCTTCGGCAATGTTGTAGTAATCGGAAATATCATAGCCGCAATCCACTCCGGGGGAGGGGTAAAGGGGAGAGAACCAAATGCCGTCGCAGCCGAGAGACTTGATGTAGTCAAGCTTCTCGTAAACGCCATATAGGTCGCCCATGCCGTCGCCATTGCCGTCCTTAAACGAGCGCGGCCAAATTTGATAGAACACTTTATCTTTATACCAATGGTTAATTGCCATAAATTTCTCCTTGTGATGCAAATTGATGTATCAAATCGTTTATATGTCTATTATACCATAAAAAACGACAAATTACAAGAGGGCGGATGTATATTGGTGTTTTGAGTTTATTGACCTGCCTTTTGTTGGAGCGTTTTAGGGAAAGGGGTACGGGGAAACCTTTTTGCAAAAAGGTCTCCCCGTATTCATCCCAAAACGCTATAATAAAGAACTGTCAATATCAAAGGTATCGCTCTTGTGAGCTGCACGAACCGCGTGGGAGTGTGCATAGACGTTATGTAAAAGCCCCATCATCATAAACATGGCAAGCATCGAGGAGCCACCGCAGGAAAGGAAGGGGAGCGTAATGCCGATGACGGGCAACATTCCAAGGCACATGCCAAGGTTGAGCAAAATTTGCACAAGAAGCACACTTCCAATGCCTGCACAAATGAGTCCGCCGTAGTCGGAGTGGCTTGCAAAGCGAGCGAGCATAAAGATACGAACAATCATAATGATAAAGACGACAACCACCAAAAATCCGCCAAGAAAACCGAATTTTTCACAAATGGTTGCAAAAATAAAGTCGGTGTGCGATGCCGCAAGAACCTCGTAGTGCTCTCCGCCAAGCACGCCTTTACCAACAAGTCCGCCTGCGGCAATGGCTTGTTTGCTCAAAAGAGGTTGCCAACTGTATTTGGAGTCGGGGTAAGCATCGGGGTTAAAGCCAATGATAATGCGTTGTTGTTGATAGGTTGCAAGCATATCCCAAAGGAATGGGGAGACCAAAACAACCAGCACCGCCACGCATGCAAAATAGAGGGGGTGGAGACCTGCGCAAAAGAGCATCAGGGCTATCATAGCAAGGTAAACGAGTGCAACGCCAAGGTCACCCGAGGCGAGAATGGGACCTACCACCAAAAGGGCGTGTCCTGCCAAAAGGAGCACGTTGAGCGGTTTGTTGATGTCTTTGCGAACAGCAAACAAATGTCGCGAAAAGGTGCAAATAAAGGTGAATTTTACAAACTCCGAGGGCTGAATCATCAGCCCCGTTCCGGGAATTTTGAGCCAGCTTTTGTTTGAGGTTTCCATATTCTCACCCGAGCTACCGAGCACCAGCGTCAAAACAAGCAGTGCCACCGAGCCGATGAGCATATAAAGCCAAAGCTTATCCACAATTGCGCGAAAATCAAAGAACGCAACAAACACGGTAACAAAAATGCCGAGGATGAAAATGAACACCTGCATGCGCAATTTCGACATGCCAAAGTTATCCACAGCACCCCAAACCGTGACGATACTGATGATAGAAAGAAGCGTGGCGCATCCAAACAAAATGGGGTCAATATTCAAAATAGCTTCTTTGAGAACGCCTTTTATTTTGTTCCAATTCAACGTCATAATTGCTCCTTTCCGCGCAAGCGCATAATTCTCTATTTTCATTATACCCTAATTTCTTTGCCATGTCAAGCGATTTTACAAAACGCAAACAAAACCTTTCCAAAAATCGACAAAAAATTAACAAAACTTGTTAAAAATTTCGCATAACATCTTGATTTTTTTCGAATAATATATTACAATATATGTAACTTTGATTTTTCAAAAAACTGTTTTTCAGTTCTCGCAAAAGCGAGCAGAAAGGATACTTTTATGGCATTTAAGAAGATTGGCGTTCTTACCTCCGGCGGCGATGCTCCCGGTATGAACGCGTGTGTAAAGGCGGTCTTTAACCGCGCTACCGAAATGGGCATTGAGGTTGTTGGCATTATTGGCGGCTATGCAGGCCTTGTCAACGGAGATATTATTCCTCTGACACGTCAACTGTTGCGCGGTGCTATGACGGTGGGCGGCACACGTCTGTATTCCAGCCGTTTGCCCGAATTCAAGGAAAGAGAAGTACAACTGAAGGCTGTTGAAACCTGCAAGAGAGAGGGCATCGAAGCGCTTATCTGCATTGGTGGTGACGGAACCTTCCGCGGTGCTACTGCAATGAGCCAGCACGGCATTCCCTCCATCGGTATTCCCGGCACAATTGACAACGATATTACCGCAACCGACTATACCATTGGTTTGGATACATCCACCAACACCACTCTGCGTATGATCGACAACCTCAAGGATACCTGCGAATCTCACGCACGCCTCAACGTTGTTGAGGTTATGGGTCGCGATTGCGGACAAATCGCACTCTATGCGGCAATCGCAAGCAGTGCGGTAGCGGTAGCCGTTCCCGAGGTTCCTTTTGATGAGGAAGCGGCTATTCAAAAGATTGCAAACCTGCGTGACCTCGGCAAGAGAGGTATGATCGTGGTTGTTTCCGAGGGTGTAACCAATCCCGACGGTTCTCACTACGCCGAGGGCTTTGCCAAGAGAATCGAGCAACAAACCGGTGTTGAAACCAAGTTTGCACGCTTCTCTCACGTTGTTCGCGGTGGTAGACCTACCATGCGTGACCGTGCAACCGCGGCTCACATGGCTGTTAGAGCGGTTGAACTTTTGGCAGAGGGCAAGAGCAACGTTGTTATGTGCGAGCTCAACGGCTTGATTCGTCCCGTTGATATCCACTTTGCACTCATTGCCGACCGTATGTACAAAAACAAGCTTCAGGATGGCGATCTCGATTCCTTTACTCCCGCACAACTTGACGGTATGCGTCAGCTTTGCGACAAGCGCCGCGAAGAAATCGAAAACCTCTACAAGGTAGCAGGACATGTAGGATTTAGATAAAAACGAAATTGTGATAAAAGCAAAACAGCGAATGAGAAAAAATCTCATTCGCTGTTTTTTTGATTCGAGTATTTACTGAATATGAAATCTTCTTTCCAATTCAATTTTAAAATCTCGTCCCAGCACAACAATCATTGCCAAAAAGCAGACTGACGAGAGGGAAAGCAAAACGATGTAGGGCCAATTGTAAGGGTTCTTCCACAGGCAAAGCACAATGCCCGAACCGATCATCGAAATCACCTCAAACAAAATGAGGGGGAGCATATTGTGCTTTTGCTTGCGCAGGTCGGTAAAAAAGAGAACAATGCTTACCACAAGTCCGCTAAAGCAAACAATGGGGATGACAAACAAGGAAAAACTATGCACTATCAAAACATCAATGAGGGCCAACAAGATGCTGACCCAAGCAACAATTTTAATTGATTGGCTCACGCGGTTGTATTCCACCAAGTCGGGGGAGAGAATCATTGTCCAAACGATATAAAGTACAAGAACCGCAATAATGCCCCACAGAGGTCCTGCAACGGCAAGGTTTACTATCAGCGATGCCGCCGCCGCCAAAAGGAACGGCCAACGCACAACCGACAGCATACGGCGCCTATTTTTGGAGCCTTGCTTTATGGGAGGGTATGTATGTTTAACGTTCATAGTATTCACTCCCTTCTACTTCTACTGCAACGCCGTCATCTAAGAGGAGTTGATACATTTTTTCCTCAAAGGTGGGGTCTGCGGTCATTTTGGAAATGGTAAATACGGCAACGCCATTGCAGGTAACGGCGGTGCAGGCAAGGCGATTTGTCATCTGCCCGCCAAGGCAAAAGTCTATGCTTTCAATGTGTTCGCAAAATTCAGGGGGAATATTAACAACACCAAGATTGGAAAAGGTTGTGGTGTAAAGTGTTTCGCCCAAAAATCCGTAAACGATTTTTGCAATGGGTTGTTTGATAACCAATGGGATCATACGAATGGAGCTGACAAGATTGACCGCCGAGGTAATCATTTCGCGCATTTTATCCTTTGCCGATTTTTCGGCAAGCTGAGCGTTGATTTCGGCAATCAGTTCTTCTTTGTTGCCGATTTTTTCAACGGGAATTTTCACGCCGCAATACATCGAAAAATTGCGAACGGTTTTGGTGGGGTAAAATTTACGCATATTTACAGGTACTTGAATATGCAAATCTCCCGTCAATTCATCGGTTGCGGCTTGTGCGGCATAAAACATTTGCATCAAAAGATAAGCGGTAACGGTTGCACCATGAAGCTTTGCAACACGGTGGAGCTCGGTGGCATTCATTTTAAAATGCAAAATGCGGCAGGGCTTTCTTGCGGCAAGCTTACCGCTCATTTGCAGTACGGGTTTATCTACAAATCCCGAGCCGCTTTCAGTCTTTTCTGTTTTTATAAATGCGTTTTCAAACTCCTCGTTTGTGGGGGTGTCATTGGCATTCCAAATATCGCTTTCAGAGGCAGTAATGCCGCAAAGGCGCAGGTATTCCGACACCAGCACTTTGAGAAAAATCATAGCACCCGTGCCGTCGGTCAAAACGTGAAAGAACTCTGCGCTTACACGTTTTTTGTAATACATCAGACGGAAGGATTGCGAGCCGCTCATAGAGACCTTGATCGGTTGGCAAGGCACGTCGTGCTCCTCTTCGATTGAGAAACGACGCTTTACCATGTCAAGATAATGCCAAAAGAATCCTTTTTTGAGCGTGGTGGCAAAGCTTGCAAAGCGTTTGATAGTAAATGTAAGAGCCATTTGCAAGAGCTCGGGAATGACATCCTCTTTGAAATAAACCGAAAGACGAAAGACCTGCTGACTTCCGTGCTCCATGGAAATAGGG
>JAZOMJ010000010.1:0-9725 GCA_045653865.1 Eubacteriales bacterium | reverse complement strand
AGAGAGTTTCTTCTGATAACGAGCCTTTCGCAGCGCTCGCATTCAAGATTATGACCGACCCGTTTGTTGGAAAGCTTTGTTCAAAGAGAGCGTGTCGGCATCGGCAAAAGATGCGCCCGTGATAGCCACGTTTCCACGGCGGTAGGTTGACCAGAGCTTACCAAAGGTGTAAAGATTGGCAGGCAGTTGTGCCGTGTTGGCAAGTGCGCTTCCCTTATCGTGATTGCCCGAAAGATAATAAAAATCGATCATCGGGTGGGATGCAATCAGATCGAGCACGTAATTTTCGGTGCTCTTGGTAACGCGTGCACCGTCGAACAGGTCGCCTGCAATGAGAATCGCTTCGATGCCCTCCTCTGCGGCACTGCGCACCATACGCGAGAAAGTGGAGCGAATCTCCAATTTGCGTTCTCTTGCCTTGTCAGCCGACAAATTTGTCTCCATCGGTGAATCCAAATGGATATCGGCACAGTGTATCAGTTTCATAGTTCACTCCTCCTTTCTTCTTCCCCCCCTCTCCGTCACGCCAAAAGGCGTGCCACCTCCCCCGAAGGTGGAGGCCAAAAAGGCTCGCCCTCAGGGAGAGCTGTCGCCGTGAGGCGACTGAGAGGGAAAATAAAAATTCATTTATTTGGGTATTATATTACCATCAAGAACCGCTTCAATCAATTCGTCACCCTGGTAGGTGAGTTTGAGGGAAAAGAACGGTACGTCTTTTTGTAAAAGGTCAAGAAAGATGCGGTCGCCCTGCCACAAGGTCAAATCAAAGAGCTTTTGCTTTTTGATCCACGCAAGCTCGCCCTCATCGCACTCGCGTGCCTCCCCCGTCCAATCGCTAACGGTGAAGAGGTGCATATATTCGGTTTCGTAAAGGTCGGAAACAAAGGTGACAATGCCACGGTAGCGATAACGTGTAACCGTGAGTCCCGTTTCCTCCAAAATTTCGCGGCGCATGCAGTCCTCGGGGCTTTCGTTCGCCTCAAACTTTCCGCCAACACCAATCCATTTATCGTGGTTTTCGTCGTTCTTCTTTTTGGTGCGGTGAAGCATCAAATACTCGTCGCCACGTTCGAGGTAGCAAAGGGTTGTCTGCTTCATATTTGTTCCTCCCCTTGTCTCTTGACTTGTGCGCCCGATTTGTAAATGCGGAACATATCCAAATGCTCTTCGCTTTGCATGGGGAGCAAAAGGAAGAACACAACTGCGTTGACAACTGCGAAAATCAAAACCAAAATCCAATCTGCCACAAAGAATGTGTAAAGACTGATTTTGAGCCCCTGCAAACGGTAAAGCAGGAGCATGAGTTGCGGAAGGAGTGCCGGGATGAGCGGCAGGAGCGGCAGAAGCAAATAGCTGACGCGATTAGGGCACACCAAATGCAACACGCGTTTGGTGCGGTTGGCAATGCGCGTGGTTGGTTCAAAGGAGAACGCCACCATTGCACAAACGGCGATCGCAGTTGCCAAAATGGCATACAGAACAGACAAAATCCAAAACAGAGCGCTAACAATGGGCAACAATTCTTCAAACCAAGTAACGGCTGAACTGCTCTCAATGGCACCCGACTGAATTTGGTTGTAAAAATTCCAAGCGTTGTCTTGCAATTCAAACAGATTCATTGTGGAATAGGCATCTCCGTTATACACAAACCAAAGGTGTGGAACGGTGGCATAAATCAGCAAGAGAATGCCGAAAATCGCCGGCAAAAAGTAGCACAGATGAATCAAGACGCGGTGGGTGGGGTTGGAATGGTGCTTCATTTATTCTCCCCCGCAAGCTTGCCTTCCAAAAGGAATGCGGCTTCCATATCGGCACAGCAGGTAGCATAAGCCAGAGGGAACATTTCAAGCGCGCGACCTACGTTGCCGGGGTCCTCGGTGCCCGAAAAGCCCATATGATAGCGAATGGCAAACGCCTCGTCACGCGTCAGGCGCATATAAGCGGAAACAATGTAGGCAGACTTTTCGCCGTGACCGTAAGGGAGTGTATCCTCAATGGTGTAATAAGGCACGCTCTGCCATCTACCGGTCTCATCCTTGACATTGCGATAGCTTGTTTTGTAAAAATTCACCTTGCAGATGTCGTGCAACAGTCCTGCAATGGCAATACTTTCATCAGTGTACTCAATGCCGTAGCGTTCATGCAAACGATCTACCATATCTGCAAGGCAATCGTAAACGTTGAGACTGTGCTCTACAAGTCCGCCCTCGTGTGCACCGTGATAGCGTGTGCTTGCGGGAGCGGTGAAAAAGTCACTGCCGTTGAGCAGGAAATCCAACAGCTTGTCGGCACCCTCACGGGTGATTTTTTCGTTATAAATTTCTAAAAAGCGTTCTTTTGCGGTCATAAAATGATCCTCCACTTTATATGTAATTATAAATCTTTATTTAATTATATCACGCATCGGGCAAACTGTAAAGATGTTTTGCATCTTTTTTTCAAAACTTTTCATTTGTACATACCAAAGACACAATTTTGTGTTATTATGAAAATGGAATAATTTCGAAAGGAATTGTAGGTATGAGAAAGACAAAAATTGTTTGCACCCTGGGTCCTGCGTGCCTCAAAGAAGAAGTACTTGCAGAAATGCTCAAAAACGGCATGAACGTTGCACGCTTTAACTTTTCACACGGAACACACGAATATCATAAAAACGCTATGGCACTCTTTCGCAAGGTGCGTGACCGCCTCGGCATTCCTGCCGCAGTTCTTTTGGACACCAAAGGTCCCGAAATTCGTTTGCGCGACTTTGAGGGCGGTAAAATCATCCTCAACGCAGGCGACACCTTTACCCTGACCACCAACGATATGATGGGCGATGCGACTCGTGCCGCTATCACCTTCCCCGATTTGCCCCGTCAGCTCTCTGCAGGCATTCGTCTGCTTTTGGATGACGGCAAGGTGTCGATGACCGTAACCGACACAACCGATACCGACATCACCTGCCGCGTGGATGTGGGCGGTCCGCTCTCCAACCGCAAGAGCATCAACATTCCCAACTTCCACATCGATATGCCCTACCTGAGCGAAAACGACAAAGCCGACCTCATTTTTGGTATTGAGCAAAACATCGACTTTGTTGCCGCTTCCTTTGTTCGTTGCAAAGAGGATGTCATTCAGTTGCGTAAGTTCCTCGATTATCACGGCGGACACAACATTAAAATCATCTCTAAAATTGAAAATATTGAGGGCGTGAACAATTTTGACTCCATCCTATACCATTCCGACGGCATTATGGTAGCCCGCGGAGATATGGGTGTTGAGGTTGAATTTGAACGCCTGCCCGGTTTGCAAAAGCGTTTTATTCGCAAATGCTATCAATCGGGTAAAATGGTGATTACCGCAACGCAAATGTTAGAATCGATGATTCATTCCGCTACTCCCACACGTGCCGAAATCACCGACGTTGCAAATGCTGTTTTTGATGGCACCTCTGCCGTTATGCTTTCGGGCGAGACCGCCGCAGGCGACCACCCTGCCTTGGTTGTAAAGGTAATGGCGCAAATTGCAGAGCAAGCCGAAAACGATGCGTTTGATATGGATATGTACCAAGGTATTCGCTATGATTCCGACACATCCGACGTAACCAACGCAATTTGTGATGCGGCGGCAACCACCGCTCGCGACGTGGGAGCTAAGGTTATCATTGCCGTTACTACCTCGGGTTTAACTGCAAGACGTGTATCCAAATTCCGTCCCCAACAAATGATTGTTGCGGCAACACCCGAACGCAAAACCTATCATCAGCTCAGTCTTTCTTGGGGCGTTATCCCGGTTTTGGCATTGCACCAAAACAACACCGACGCACTCTTTACCCACGCCATTGACTGCGCAAAGCAAAACGACCTTGTAGCCTTTGGCGACAAAGCCGTCATCACCGCAGGCGTTCCCCTCGGCATCGAGGGTACCACCAATTTGCTGAAGGTGCAAATCGTGCAATAAAGATAGCAAAAAGACGATTGATTAGAGTGGCATTCCAATAAACTTTTTTAATACGGCATATCTCGAAAGAGGCATGCCGTATTTTGCTTTTATGAACTCCAATGCAGAGTTTGTCAAGAAAATTGACAAGTCATAGATGAACATAAAAAAGGCTCCCTTGTGTAAAGGGAGCTGACGCCGTAGGCGGCCCGGGGATTGTTTTATTATAAATTTTAATTCTTCACAATCCCTCCGTCACGGCAAGCCGTGCCACCTCCCTTTACACAAGGGAGGCTAAAAATGAGTGCCTACTTGCTATTTCAGATAAAAGTTGATTTTGGAGATACTCTACCAGTTATATGACGATTGAGAAATCAATCGTCTTTTCTCATCCCCACGTATCCCGTGGCTTCAATAATATACTGTCCCTCGTCGCCAAGCATCCACTCGACAAGAAGAGAGACGTTGGGATTGGGGTTGTTTGCGTAGGTTACCGCATAAACGGGCGTAATGATGGGATAGGTGTTATTTTTGATGTTCTCCGCCGTAGGCGCAATGCCCTCAACGGCAATCATTTTTACCTCGGGGTTTTGAATGATGCCCTCGATGTAATAACGGAAAGAATAACCGATAGAACCCTTGCGGCTTTGGTAATCTACCACGCGCTCGATAACGGCACCCATGCCGCTAATGGTTTCGGTTTCGGCTTTCATCAGAGGAGTGTCGCCCATAAAGCGAATCATCATGCTTTGGCTTCCGCTTCCCTCGTCGCGTTGGAACGGAATGATTTCCTCATCACTGCCGCCAACTTGACTCCAGTTGGTGATCTCTCCCGAGTAAATCCCCTTAATTTGCTCTACGGTGAGCGAATTGATGGGGTTATCCTTGTGCACAAAAAAGACAAATGCTTCCCAACCGATTTGCGTATAAACGAATTCGGTTCCCTGCTCTTCGGCATATGCCTTTTGCTCCTTGGAAGGACCGGCTCCTATGAAAATATCGGTTTTGCGCTCGGCAAGCATTTCGTAGCCGCCGGTTGTGGTGTTGTATTCAAACACACCGCCATAAAGCTCGGTTTCCTTTATATTGGGGTAAACCGCATGCACAAACGCAGAATACACAGGGAACGCCGCAGATGCTCCGTCGATGCGAGGAAGCTCGTCATCAGCATCGAATTTGAGCGTTTGGCTATCGATTTTAACAATTTTGGAGTCCTCTTTAAAGGGCAAATATTCATTCACGTTAATATTTGGGGTGACGTCAATGGTAATGCTTCTGCGATATTCGGCAATGCCCCATTGCACGCCGCACGCAATCAAAACCGCCAAAAACAAGCTGACGTAGGAGATAAGATAGGGCTTTCTTCTCCTAATCCAAATCGCGGGAATGATAAACGGGAAAAAGCAGAGCAAAATGCCCCATTGCGGTGCGCCGAAGGCAAACAATACAAGTGCCATCAAAAGCACCCAAGGTGCGGCTATACCAATCACTACCGTGAGCAGAATTTTGATAACCTTTTTGAATGTGCCGGATTTGGATTCCATGTCAGTTCCTCCTTATCGCATAATTTTTAAAAATGTGCTTTTCAAAAATCGCCTTTTGCAATTTAATTGCCGTTGGTTTGAAGAAATTCGATAAAGACATCTCTTACCAAATCGTTTGTATCAATACAGCTTTCGTTTCGGTAATCGTCAAACGTGTTGCCGACATAGACGTAGTCGATAATGGCGATTTGATAATATTGATTATCGACGATGGAGTTTTTGCTGATGCCCCAATAATAAATACTGGTGCCACTGTTCAAATAGGACTTTAAAAGCTCTCCGCTCAAGGTAACAATATACACCTCGTTTTCAAAGGGCAAAACCTGAAAAACCTCGGCGTAGGTTACCTCTCCCGCATCGATGGAGGTTCTGACACCACCTCTGTTGATAACGGCAAAATCAACATTGTATTTTACATACATAGACTGTGCCACGCTGATGCCAACGTCATATTTGCTGACGTCATTTGGAATGGTCAAGAGCACCGTATCACCGATTGCCATATATTCCTCGTATTTTTCAAACACAGCATCCAAAATACCGGTGTCGGCAAATCTGTCACCATCAATCAGTTTGCCGTCGGTATCTTTTAGATTGCCGTTCTCATCAAACGTCAAAGTAAGTGCCGCAAAGGAATCGCCATTGCCGCCGTTTTGCAAAACGCAAACGCTGAGGCCTGCTCTTGTAATTTCCTCATCGGTGGGAATATGCGTATGCGCCGTAAAGATAGCATCAATTTTAGAGTCGCCCGTATATCTTGCCATGGCGGCATTCAAAGAATCATCATCGCCGTGAACGGCAACGATAACAACGTCGCACTCCTCTGTGGTTCTGAGCTCTTTTGCAAGATCCTTTACAATATTTCTCGGGTCAACAAAGTCGTAATCCTCAACGTGGGTGGACAAAATAGAGGTTTCAACGTCGCCAATGATGCCAATGATGCCGATTTTGATTTCGCCAAACGTAACAACCGTGTAGGGGTCAATCCATTCCACTCTTTCACCGGTGCGCGTATCGTAGATGTTTGCGCCAAGGAACGGGAACTCCGCCTCACCGTTGGAGAGGTCACCATCCTTATACTTTTGAATTTCGTCAAGTCCCCAGTCAAACTCGTGGTTGCCGATGACAAAAGCGTCAAAATCCAATTCATTCAAAACGTCAAGCATGGGCAAACCACGCAGAGTACTGCTGATGTAGGTGCCTTGGAACATATCTCCGTTTGCAATTTTAACGATGTTGCCAAGAGATGCATAATAGTTGATGCCGAATGCAATTTTATCGATGCCGCCATCTTCTTCGTCAAGCACTCCGTGATTGTCGTTGATCATAATGACGTTGATGGGCGAAAAATCATCGGTATTATCTTCCTCGGGAGGAGTTGTCTCCTCTGCTTCGGGCGCGGTGGTGGAAGATGAAACGTCCGTTTCGGTCTCATTAGGCTCGTCAAAAGTGCTTGTTTCAAGCACTTCGGGTTGCGAGATCGTGCTTGTATCAAGCGCGTCTGGCGTTGTAATCGCGTTGGGAACGGACGTCGTTTCGGATGTCGAAGTAACATCTGCGTCAGATGTAGCGCATCCTACACAACCGAACAAAAGACAAATGGCAAGCAATAGTGCCAAAATTCGAGTGAACTTCATCATTTTTTATCCTCCATAGCAGTATTTTGATAGTTGCCGACCATCGTTCCCGATTACATCCGCCACGCAATATCAACCTGTATAAAACCATTATAGCATAAAATGGGGGAAAAATCAAGGTGGGGGGCGAAGAAAAGCGTAGGGGGATGAAGAAAGCATTGCAAGCACATATCAATCCACCAAACAAGAGAGGGGCGCCGAGTGGACCCCTCTCTTGTTTGAGAGTAACCTATAAAAAGGATGCAAAATTGAAAATGGATAAGTTAATATAAGCGCTGATAATTTTTTCGAACGATTCCACTTTTAGCAATAGGACAATTTTATAGTTTTTAGACTATAAATAGCCCATTTCCTTTGTTGAGTTCACTATTTCTTGAACACGACAAGCAAATCAGCCCATGTTTTTTTCTTAATAACAAACCAAACAATGGCGAATACACTCATTCCACCTATTACCGTGGCTCCCGTTGCAATTCCTACAACGGCGATTGGCTGCATGGGTACCTCATGAATAAAACCGCAGTTGTTACACACTTCATCGTATTTATCATCATATTTGTGAGGATCCACGATTCTAACATCGTTGCAAATGTTACAAGTGGCATCGCAAGCGTTATCATACGTATGAGTAATTTCTCTCTGCTCTCCACATTCATTGCAATCGATATCGCATGTGTTTTTGTATATATGAGGGTCCACCGAACGTTCAAAACCACAAATGTTGCACGCCTTGTCGCAATTATTAGAATAAGAATGCATTGTAGTTCGCTCAAAATTGCATTCATTGCAATTTGTGTCGCAGTCATTTGTGAAAGTATGGGGATCTACCGAACGTTCAAAATCACAAACGTTGCATCTCTTGTCGCAGTTGTTAGAATAGGTGTGTGTTATAGCCCGCTCATAATCGCAAATATTACATATCGTATCACAATCATGAGAATAGGTATGCGTTATCGTTCTCTCAAAATTACAAATATTGCAAACAGTATCACAACTATGAGAATAAGTATGAGAAATTTCTCTTACATTGCCGCAAACATTGCAAGTGGTATCACAAGTATTATCATATGTATGATTAATTGTTCTCTGCTCTCCACATTCGTTACAGCTTGTATCACAAGTGTTTGTATATAAATGGGGGTCTACCAAACGTTCAAAACTGCAAATATTACATATTTTATCGCAATTATTAGAATAGGTGTGTGTTATAGTTCTCTCAAAATCACAAACATTACAAACCGTATCACATTCGTTTGTATATGTGTGGTATCCTACCGCACTATTGGTTCTGTCTTCTATGTGATTACAATTCGTGCATTTGCGTTGAGATGTGCCGTTCTCTGTACAGGTAGTTTCTTTTGTGATTACCCATTCTCCAAAATTGTGGTCTTTCTTTGGTATAGTTTCGGTTTCTGTAGAACCACAAGTTTGACAAGTCGTCTGTTTTGTGCCCGTAGATGAACAAGTTGCAGGAGAAATAACAGACCATTCTCCAAAATTATGAACCTTAGGAATAGCTTTGTATTCAGCATAATCACAATTACTGCAGGAATAGTAGCCGGTTCCTTCCTTTTCGCATGTAGCTTCTGATGCTGTACGTGTCAGCTCTAAATTATGATTTCCACCACAAACATCTTCTACAACGCTAAAATAACTTGTGTATTTGTTTGGAGCCGAATGCCATGAACTAAAAGTATAAAAATCCATCCAATAAACTACCTTGTATCTACCCACGCCTAAATTAAGTGCATCAGTATCAATTGTTATAGTAACCTCTTTCAAAAAGCCCGAACTATTGTAATATGTATCTGATGCCGAACCAACAAGTCTATTGCTACTGTCGTATACTTCCACATTATACCTTTCGTTTTTATATTCGATGAATATATTAAATTTTAATACACCTGTATCTCCCTCAACAATAGTAGGTGAGGATTCATAAGTATCAATATAAATAAGTGGGTAGCTTGCTGCAGATACTGTAATAATAGGGAACAAGCAAAAAAGCAAAAGTGTCGTACATAACGTGAGTAAGATTTTTGTTTTTTTCATTTTTCTTTCCTCCTAAAAATGAATAATAAAATAAAAAGTGCGCCGACCAAAATCAGCGCACAAAAACGCAAATTCCAGTCGTCGCCAAACAAACTATATACAGATTGGGTATATTACAATACTCTTTATCGTGTACGGAATTTGCATTTTATCAAATTCATTACAATAAAAAGCATTGACAAAAAAGGGTATAAGTATCCCTAAAAAGAAAATACACCCATTGACTGTATATTTAGTTTGTTTGGCAAAATTATTATATCACCTTTTGGAGAGAAAATCAAGAGGAAATGTCAATTTGACACCACAATTTTAACCAAAACAAAAATGTTAGACCTACTTTATATAAACTACGGGGATTCTGAACCAAGCCATACAAACCGCAAGCAGTTTGTATGGCGCGAGTTTGCTCGGTGGCTTAACACCACCGTTTCGTAAACGAAACCGCAAACGTCGCCCTGTGCGCGCTTTGCGCGCACACAATTTCTTATAGCTCTACCCTCCACCAAAGAAATAAGGGGTTCGCGATGCGAACCCCTTATTTCTTTGGTGGAGCGTAGGGGATTCGAACCCC
>JAZOMJ010000009.1:0-5957 GCA_045653865.1 Eubacteriales bacterium | reverse complement strand
TTACCGGAACAGTTACTCACGTTTCTGATGCTGAGCTTCAGTTAGACCTTAGCGCAGGCGTAACCGGCTATATCAAAGCGGAACAGGTCACTGACGATCCCGCTTTCAAGCTGACTGAGAGCTTCAAAAACGGCGACCAAGTCACAGGCTTCGTCATTCGTGTCAGCGACATCGAAGGCGTTGCAGAGCTCTCCAAGAAGAGAGTTGATGCCGATAAGAATTGGCAAAGCGTAGTTGATGCTTGCGAGAACAAGGTTGTTCTCGAAGGCAAGGTAACCGAGGCAGTTAAGGGCGGCGTTGTAATTCTTTACAATGCAAACCGTGTCTTCGTTCCCGCATCCCAAACCGGTGTTCCGAAGGATGGCGATCTTTCCACCATCGTTGGCACCACTGTTTCCTTTAAGGTTCTTGAAATCAAGGCTCCCAAAAAGGCAATCGGTTCCATCCGTCTCGTTCAACGCGAAGAGCGTCGTGCACAAGAGGCTGACTTCTGGGCAAACATCGAGGTAGGCAAGGCTTACCACGGTACCGTTAAGAGCCTGACCAGCTTTGGCGCATTTGTTGACCTCGGTGGTGTTGACGGTATGGTTCACCTCACCGAACTCTCTTGGAAGCGTCTGAAGAGCCCTGCAGAGGTTGTTTCTGTTGGCGACGAACTCGACGTATTCGTAAAGAGCTTCGACCCCGAAAAGAAGAGAATCTCCCTTGGCTACAAGACCGAAGCTTCCAACCCCTGGAACATCTTCAAGTCCCAATATGCAATAGGCGATATCGCTTCTGTTAAGATCGTTAACATGATGCCTTTCGGTGCATTCGCAGAAATCGTTGACGACGTTGACGGCCTCATTCACATTTCTCAAATCGCTATGCAAAGAATTGCAAAGCCCGCAGATCTGCTTGAAATCGGCCAAGTAGTTGACGCTCGCATCATCGAGATTGACGACGAAAAGAAGAAGGTTAGCCTTTCCATCCGCGCTCTCCTTGAGGAAGCAGCAGAGGCAGCAGAGGCTATGCCCGAAGAAGCAGTAGCAGAAGAAGCAGTAGCAGAAGAAGCTGCTGAATAATTTCAAATTTACATCAACGAATGAGACTCCAATTTGGGGTCTCATTCATCATAATAGCTGAATTTTCTTTCAAAAATGTTGTTTGAAAGATAAAAGGCATATAGAATAAGCCTCCCTTGTGTAAAGGGAGGTGGCATTTTCGCAAGAAAATGACGGAGGGATTGTAAAAACTTAAATTTTAGAGAACAATCCCTCAGTCAAATGCACTTTCGGCATTTGACAGCTCCCTTTACACAAGGGAGCCTTTCTTGCTTTTTCCACTTACATCATAGTTTTGTGATGCTATTAGTAGAATAAGGAGGTATATGGATTATATGTCTACTCCAATCAAAGTGATGACATTTAATATGCGCATCAGCACACCCGTGGACGGTGACAACTGGTTCCGCAACCGAAAGCCCAAAATCGCAGAAGTCATTCGCCGCGAGAACCCCGATATCATCGGCTTTCAAGAAGTGAATGAAGAAATGCAGGATTTCCTCACTGAAACTTTCCCTGAGTATATCATTCTCGGTCACGGACGCAAAGAGAATTATTCTTGGGAGGGAACGCCAATCGCTTACCGCAAGAGCCGCTTCCTTTTGCACACATTCCGCGAGCGTTGGCTCTCTTTGGAACAAGATCTCCCCGGTAGCCGCCTGCACGGCATGGGGCAGAGCGATTGTCCGCGCGTGTTCCTTTGTGCCGCGCTAATCGACCGCACCTGCTATAAGCCCTTTAGCTTTTACAACGTGCACCTCGATCACCTCTACGAAACCGCCGCACAAACGGTGGAAACTGCACTTCTTTTCAAAGATATCAGCGCGTCTCCGTTTCCGTACGTGCTCACGGGTGACTTCAATGCCACGCCCGATTCTACCGTTGTCAAGACCATTCTTGCCACAAACGGACGCCTTGGCACCGTAAACGCAACCGAGAATATTGGCGGAACATTCCACGGCTTTGGCAGATACGAGCCCGCAGTCGACCAAATCGACTACGTGTTCACCAATATGAAAACCGATCCGGCCGAGTCTTATCTCGTGCCCGACGATAACGCCTGCGGATATTACTACTCCGACCACTACGCCGTTTGCGGATATGTCAGCATTGATTAAATAGAAAATGACAACGGCAAAAAGAACGCCACTCTGTTGAGTGACGTTCTTTTTGTTATTCTTTGGGATAAGTGCGATTGATATACTCCGTAATATTCTTGTTGCTATCATGTCTGCATTCTTCAATGATATCAGGTGTCAGCCATTGCCGTTTGTCAAGCTCGCGCACAGCTGTAAATCTGCAACAGGAGCAAAGAGTGGTGTTATAAATGTAAAGCAAAAACTCTTTTGGCAGCTCTTTGCCATTGGCATATATATCGAGTATTTTATAACCAATACCGTGCCAATCGCATTCGCCCTCATACTCCACTTCGAGGGCGTAAAACGCACGCAATAACAACTCCTTATCATCTGGTTTATAGTTTTGAAGTAACATCTTGAGAGCAAGTGTTTTGTGTGTTTCGCTTTGGAGCAGGGAAAGAGCGTAGTTGCGTACGATTTCGCTTTCGCAGTTTGTCAGTGCTATCAGAGCAGTATCGCGTAATTTTTCGTGTGCAGATTCTACATATTCGATGATAATTTCGTGCGAGAAAGGGAAGTTGTTTTTGTAAAAAAGAGAAAGCAGCTCTGCCTTCTTGTCAAGGTCAACTTCTGCAACAATTTCTTTGGTAAGCTCTTTTCTCATGTCTTCATCGGCGTGTCTGGAAAAACGCACTCTCGAAATGGGAGCAATCCTTCCCGTAGAAGCAATCTCATTTTTGATTTCTTCAACGCTTGGTGCTTTTGCCAGCTTAGTTGTGGGGTGACTGTTGCTGTTTGCTTTCTTTAATTGCAAATAACTTTCATAAAAACATTTTACATTCTCGGACTTTTGCGAATGGTCATTCAAAAAAGCTTGCAAACCGTCTTTGCCAAGTCTCTTTTTCAAACAAAAACAGAACCAATCAAAATAATCGCAGTCATAATGGGGATTTTCTCGGAACAATCGCCCCAAATCGCCAATCACCTTAAGATTGATATTCTCCTTGCATTGGTGGAGAAGAGAGACACAAATCCGCTCGAAATCGTCGCGCTCAAAGTCGTATGCTTCAAAAGAACGCTTGTTCAAGAGAACAGAAAAAAGCGCGTCATACTTTTGTTGCAGTGCGAGAAGTGCATCCTCATTTCCGCTTTCTGCAAACAGAGATAACAGCGTGATGAAATGCTGAAATAAATCATATTTCTCATTTGCAAGAGAAGTGAACGCTTTGATGATGGGCACAACGAAATATGCCTCATCGCAAAAGAATGTGGTAAGATGATAGACATACTCCGCGCGTGTGCCCTCGCACTGTGTATCATAACTCAAATTGTGCAAGCAACCCCACAAAACGATTTCTTTATATTTTTCAAGATCTTTCTCGCTTTGCAGAGTGAGGGCGCAAAGTCCGCGTCCTTGCTGCATACAGAATTTAAAATCTTTTTTATTCAATCATTGCCTCCAAAATTTGCAAAAAATGTGCTTGTTTTTGCTCTACATCTCATTATATCACGAATGTGATTTTTTTGCAAGCAGAACTCCCGAAAAACTTACTATGAGATAACAAAAACTGAAGCAGAGATAAAATAATGAAGAAAATAAATAAACTTAACATATTATTCATAATAAAAAAGGGAAGTATCATTGACTTTCGACTTGCTTTGTGGTATAATTTTTGATAGAATGGGGTAGGATGGTAATTTTTTGAAAAAGCCGCCTATCACCAATAAAAAATTACTTATTTGGAGGATTGTCTTTATGGAGAAAGGCACGACCGTTGGCTGTGCAGAAATTGCCGCTCTCTTTGACGCAGGTACGTTTGTAGAAACCGGTGCGTTTATGAAGAGAGGCGACGATTTGACCGGTGTTGTTTGCGGCTACGGAGCTGTAAACGGCAAGCTGGTTTACGCGTTTGCACAAGATAGTGATCGCAAGAAGGGCGCAATCGATGCACTTCAAGCAGAAAAAATTGCAATGCTTTATAGCATGGCACAAAAGAACGGAGCTCCCGTTGTGGGTATGTTCGATAGCATTGGTGCTACCGTTGCCGACGGTGCATCTGTACTTTCCGCATACGGCAAGTTGCTCAAGGTTGTAAGTGATGCATCGGGCATCATTCCGCAAATCGCAATCATCAACGGTGTTTGCGCAGGTATGGCGGCAACTGTTGCGGCAATGTTCGACGTTGTTGTTACCATCAAGGGTCAATCCGAGCTTTATGTAAATGCTCCTTTCCTTGCAGGTAAAGAAATCGGCTCTGCTGATTACACCTCTCTCAA
Organism: Eubacteriales bacterium; assembly: GCA_045653865.1. Lineage (GTDB taxonomy): Bacteria > Bacillota > Clostridia > Oscillospirales > CAG-272 > UMGS1865. Next base: position 1,558 of record JAZOMJ010000009.1, on the reverse strand, counting down.
CGGTCTGGCTTCCATTGCCGTCGAAAACGAGGGCGATGCAATTGCAAAGGCAGTTAAACTTGTTACAATGCTTCCTTCCAACTGCGAAGAGGGCGTTACCATTGAGGAACTCACCGACGATATCAACCGCACCGTTGCAATGGAAGGTCTCTCGGGCAAGAATCTCGTAGAGGCTCTTTGCGATGCAGGCAGTTTCCTGTCTCTCGGTGAAGCATACGCAACCGAAATGGTTACCGGTCTTGCAAGCTTCGGTGGCGTTACCTGCGGTGTTGTTGCAAACGATGCGGCAGTAAATGGCGGCGTTATCACTTGCGATGGCGCAAAGAAAGCGGCAAAGCTTGTCAGCTTCTGCGATAGCTTCTCCATTCCCGTAATCACCTTGGTAGATAGCATTGGCGTTGCAACCGGTGCTGAGGCAGAGGGCGCACCTCTTGCCGCTCAACTCGGCAAGCTCGCAATGGCTTACGCTACCGCTGACACCGCAAAAATCGGTGTTGTTTGCGGCAAGGCTTACGGCGCGGCATTCACGCTGATGGGCTCCAAGGCTCTTGGTGCTGACATGGTTTATGCGCTTCCCACATCCGAAATCAGCGTTATGGCTCCCGAAAGTGCTGTTGCATTCCTCTGGAATGACAAGATCACTGCAGACACAAGCCGTGCTGATCTCGTTGCAAAGTGGACAGAAGAATGTGCATCTCCCGAAGCGGCTGCAGCCGACGGTAGCATTGATGACGTTGTTGCATCCCTTGAGCTTCGTCAACGCATCTGCGCGGCAGTTTACATGCTGATGATGAAAAACGCAGGCACACCCGCTCGCAAGCACTGCAATCTTCCTCTTTGATAGGGAGGTAGTAAAATGAACTTTATTCCTGTTTTCCTGACAGCGGCAAGTGATCTTGGCTTCAATGAACGTGCATCCACCGCAGGTATCGTTACTCTGCAAGGTATGCTCACGATCTTCCTCGTGCTCTCCATTTTGTGGGCGGCAATCGAAGTTATGCATCGCGTTCTGCATAAGGATAAAAAAGAGACCAAAAAGGAGTCTGCTCCTGTGGCAGCACCCGCTCCCGTTGCAACACCTGCTCCCACTCCTGTAGAAGCACAGGACGACGGCGCAATCGTTGCGGCTATTACCGCGGCTATTATGGCAATGCGTTCCGAAAACGGAGAGAGCAGCGCGTTTCGCGTAGTCTCCTTTAAGCGTGCCAATCGTAAATAATCACAACCATTAAATTGATATTTTGAAAGAGAAAAGGTGAATATTATGAAAAATTATCGTGTTACCGTAAACGGTGTTGCATATGACGTAGTAGTAGAAGAACTCAACGGTTCTGTTGCTGCTCCCGCTCCCGTAGCAGCTCCTGCCGCTCCCGTGGCTCCTGCAGCTGCTCCCGCACCCAAGGCAGCTCCTGCTCCTGCAGCAGCTCCCAAGGCATCCGGCACCGCAGGTGCTGTAGCTGTTAAGGCTCCTATGCCCGGCACTCTCATTAAGGTCAACGTTAAGGTTGGCGACGCTGTTAAGAAGGGCGACGTTCTTTGCGTTCTCGAAGCTATGAAG
>JAZOMJ010000008.1:0-10397 GCA_045653865.1 Eubacteriales bacterium | reverse complement strand
AACGTCATAGATGATTTGAGTTTCATTTCATCGATATCACCGAAGATTTCTAAAGCAGTCTTGTCTTTGTGTTTCAATAGCTCGCCACAGAGCTCATAGAGCCTCCCAGACAACACCGGATGTTCCAGATATGCTTTTGCCTCATCAAGATTTATAATGCCATATTTGTGAGCCATGGAGCTTATGCCAAGCCCTCTAAGCTGGGGGAAGATATACCACATCCAATGCGAGCGCTTTTTTCCATTTTGGATTTCCTTCATTGCTATTGGGAACATTTTTTCTTGTGCTTTAACAAAACGATCTAAAGAATTGATATCCATATTATCACCCCGCGTGTTTCTATTATATCACAACAAGAAGCAAATTGAAAGACCTTTTTTGCTTTAATCACTATGGGGCAAAAGCACCTCAATGGCAATCCGGGCACCGAGCCGAAAAGCATATACGAAGATCTCACGCTCATTGATGTCGGTCAACTCACCATAGCAATCATCGAACTTTTCAAGAAGTTCTTTTTGTTTATCTGCGAGAGTGTTGTTTAAATTCTCATGATGGTTGGCAAGGTGTTCCATGAGCTTCTTGGTCTGCTCATTCTTACTGCGACAATCGCTGCTCGGGCAGACGTTGCCATAGAAAAGCTCTTCCAAAATTGATTTCATAATTATCCCTCCAAGTGTTTATAGGATAATTATATCGTGAATGGGTGCGTTTGCGAACGGGGAAGGGGGATTGTTAGCGGAAAGGTTGCGATTACAGCTAATTGTATGTCCATATTCAATGTAAGAACATTTTTTATTATCCTTCTTTAAAAACACAATATATTGTTTGTTGTTAATTTAACAATCACAATATGTTGTGTTTTGCACTTGACAATTGTGCGTTAATGTGATATAATGGTAAAAAAGAAGAAAGGAGGATATTATATGGCTCTAAAACCCGGAAACAAAGCTCCTGTGTCCGGACAGTATGGAGTGATTGGTCCCCGTGGTGGTAAAACCAACCATGAAGTAACTGTAGTCAAAGGAGAACCTTTGCCCCCCACTAAAAAGCCAGGACAGACATATGTGTTGAATGACGCAACAAATAACAAGTCTGGCAAAACAACTAAATAATTTCTACCAACTGAGCCACTGGAAAGTGGCTCTTTTACTTTTGATAGATTAAATTTGCAATAAATTAACATTATAATGTCAATAATATGTTGACAAATTGACATTGTGATGTTATAATATATATCAAGGAAGGTGATATTATGAAAAATGAACTTATTATTTATCATGGATCTGAGAATATTATTGAAGTGCCTGAATACGGAAAAGGTAAACCATACAATGATTATGGCCTAGGGTTTTACTGCACCGAATATATAGATTTGGCAAAAGAATGGGCTTGTGATGATAAACATGGCGGCTACGCAAACAAGTATACTTTGGATACAACAGGATTGAAGGTTTTGGATTTGAATAGTAAAGATTATTGCATTATCCACTGGATATCGGTGCTTTTGAAAAACAGAAGATTCACTATAGATAATGATTTTGGAAATAGTGCTAGAGATTATATTCTTGAGAATTTTCCTGTAAATACAGAAGGATATGATGTTATCAAAGGATACCGTGCCGATGATTCTTATTTTTCTTATGCTAGAGATTTTTTGCAAAATGGTATTTCTGTAAAACGTCTCGCCCAGGTTATGAAGCTTGGTAATCTTGGAAATCAAATCGTATTAATTTCCCCAAAGGCATTTTCGCAAATTAAATTCATAGGGTATGAAGAGGCACCGCAGGACATACATTTTCCGCTGCGCAAGAAGAGAGATGAGCTTGCTAGACTTTCTTATTTGTCTAATAAAAAGGGAAGCAACTTTGATCCCAATGATATTTTGATGATTGATATTATGAGAGGAGATATAAAGGCAGATGATCCGCGCTTACAGTGATATGTATTTGAACTCTGTTATGCACAATCTTGCAGCGCTATTTGATATTGCCATCAATGCCGAAGGGCTCGACGCGGATGAGTTCGCATCCAAGTTTGCGACTTCTGAAATTGCAACAGGAATTGAAGCAGGTGTTCCGGATATTCTGGCAGGAAAATCTGCAACTGAAATGTTGATGATTGTTCTGGAGAAAAATGTTGAATACACCGTGGTTCCTGTTGATAGAACATCGGAATATTGGGCAGGATGGGTCTTGGCAAACGCGCAATGGTATTTAAATAAACCGTTTATTGAAATTCTTTCTGTAATGCCATTTAGCAAACTGATCAATATGTATTATCCTTATCACGAAGCAGATGAGATGAAAACTATAGAAATCATCAAGTCATATTTTCCCTCTGAATCGGCCTTGAAAACAATTCGCAAAAGAAGAAAACTCAGACAAGAAGATTTGGCTCTTTTGAGTGGGGTAAATGTTCGATCTATTCGAGCATACGAACAAGGCAAAAATGATATAGCAAAAGCACAGGGCGATACATTGCAAATGTTAGCTAAGGCATTGGATTGTACGATAGAAGAATTGCTTAACTGAAACAAATTATACAAAGGATTTGCGCCTTTGCACAAACAATAGGATTGCAGCACGTTAATTTGATACAAGAGAGGAGTATATAACGTGGAAGGATTCATAGTTGATCTGTTTATTGATCTTTTCAAGAGAGTTCTTGAAAGCAAAATACCTATTCTTTGTTTTTATCAAAAGAGAAGTAAAAAAACAAGGCGACAGATTTATCTGCCGCCTTACACTTTTGGAACTGTTTCAAATAACAGCTATAGAACTGCTATTGCAAACAAAAAGGAAGCTCACAGCTCATCAATGCTTTCGCCTTGATGTAACGTCCGAAATCGGTTCTGCGGAGCTTCCGTGTATATTATATCGCAAACACTTTAATATGTCAAGTGTCCAAAGGTTATGAACGGTAAAAATAATATAGAGGAGCAGGGTTTATAAAGTGCTTAATCCATTCGCAAACAATCCCCGAATTTCTTTCAAAAGGGGCTCGCAAAAGGATAAAGGTCTGTTATAATATGAGCATAAACTGGTTTCTAAACTGGTTTCCAATTGGTTTCTTTTTGATGGAAAAAGGTCAAAAATGCTCAAAAAAGGCTTAAAAATGCATCACATGGTGCAAAAAACGCCATAGCCAAGCGGTAAGGCAAAGGTCTGCAACACCTCTATCCCCGGTTCGTAACCCCCACCGGAGCGTAGCGGAGGGCGGATTTCCGGGTGGCGTTTTCGATTACTGGTTTCTAAACTGATTTCCAAATTCAAGGAGGAAAATAGAATTAAAAAGAGCCCGTCGATAACATCGACGGGCTCTTTGCTATATTTGTGTTTTGATTACATCAACTTCAGGTAGAGTTCCTTAATTTCTTCTACGCTGGTCTCGCGAGGGTTGCCGGGACGGCAAGCATCTGCAAATGCGGACTCGGAGAGGAAATCGAGGTCTTCTGCCTTCACGATATCCTTGAGGTCTGCGGGGATTCCAACGTCCAAAGAGAGTTGCTTAACTGCGCCAATAGCAGCAGCGCGTGCTTCTTCAAGGGCCATGTCTGCAACGCCTTGAACGCCCATAGCAACAGCGATGTCTCTGTACTTCTCGCCGGTTGCGGGAGCATTGTATTCCATAACGGTGGGGAGAATGATAGCGTTAGCAACGCCGTGAGGGGTATCATAAACAGCACCGAGGGGGTGAGCCATCGAGTGAACGATGCCAAGACCTACGTTCGAGAAGCCCATACCAGCGATGTATTGACCAAGAGCCATACCTTCGCGACCTTCGTCGGTATTTTCAACAGCACCGCGCAGGCTCTTTGCGATGAGCTCAATTGCCTTGATGTGGAACATATCGCTCATTTCCCAAGCGCCCTTGGTGATGTAACCTTCGATTGCGTGGGTGAGAGCATCCATACCGGTAGCAGCGGTCAGACCCTTGGGCATAGTAGCCATCATATCGGAGTCAACAACTGCAACAACGGGAATATCATGAACGTCTACGCATACCATCTTGCGGTTCTTTTCCGCATCGGTGATAACGTAGTTGATGGTTACCTCTGCGGCTGTACCTGCGGTGGTAGGAACAGCGATGATGGGAGTGCACTTATTCTTTGTGGGAGCAACGCCCTCGAGGCTGCGAACATCAGCGAACTCGGGGTTCGTGATGATGATACCGATTGCCTTTGCGGTGTCCATAGAGGAACCGCCGCCCATGGCAACGATGCAGTCTGCACCACTTGCCTTGAATGCCTCAACACCGTTTTGAACGTTTTCAATGGTGGGGTTGGGCTTGATGTCGCTAAAGATCTCGTAAGCGATGTTTGCGGCATCCAGAACGTCGGTTACCTTTTTGGTAACACCGAACTTAATGAGGTCGGGGTCAGAGCATACGAATGTTTTTGCAAAACCTCTTGCTTGGATTTCGGGAGCGATTTCTTGAATAGCGCCCTTGCCGTGATAACTGGTTTCGTTGAGTACAAATCTTGCCATTTTATTTTCTCCAATCTATTCTATTATTTTTTGTGATTATTCTACTTCTACAATACCGTCTGCCTTAACGGTGATTTTCATACCGTCTTTGACGTAGTTGAGGAACTCATCACCGAGACCGTCAACAACGGGCATGGTAACGCCATCCACCCAAACGTCGGCAAGAACTGCACCTGCAGCTGCCAAGGAGTCGATGTGGTTTGCAAACAGCAAGCATGCAGGGTTCTTGTGCAAAGCGCATGCACAGTAAAGCACCAAACCACCGGTGGTGGAACCAATGGTTTGCGGCAGACAGAGAGCCTTGCCAATAAGGGGCTTGCCATAAATTTGTTGGTTACTTTGGTCACCGCATTTTACTTCCTTATCGCCAAATTGCAATGCCATTTGGAAAGAAGCCAGGGTGTTAAAGCCCTCGGTGGTAACAACTGCCTCGGCAGTTACTTCTCCGGGAGTGACAACTCTTCCTTGGAACTGTTTCATTACTTTTTACCTCCCGTGATGGTTGTGAGAATTTCTGCATCGGTATAGTATCTTGCGCTCGTATAGGTGCGAAGCTTATTGGAGGACGTGATAACAGGCATCTTTTTGCAAAGCGGATTGTTCATATACATCAAGGGACAAATGTAAGATGTAATAACACCGGTTGCCTTAAGACGTGCCGCATATTCGGTCGCCTCGAAAGCCTCGAGAACGCCGGGAGCGGCTGTGAATACGGTGTTGACGGTAACCTTCTTCAAGCCGTTCTTTGCAAGCTCAGATTCCACCTTAACGGTCCAATCCTTGAGTTGCTCCAAAGAAAGGTGCGGACAACCAACAAAGCAAAGCTTGGGTTGTGCATCGGGGTTCTTCCAAATAACGGGATAGTTATCTTGTACTCTTTGCAGTTCTGCATCGTCGATGATGTATTCCTTTGCACCCTCTGCAATCAGGCTATCTCCAAGCTCTACTGCCTCGGGGGTGAGGTTTGCAATGTGGTAAAGACCAACGGCACCGTTGGATGCGGTTGCCGCGCCAAAGTCCTTGAGTTATGCGCAAGCGGCATCGTTCAGCTCGTTGCCGATCCACTTGTCAAGACCTACAATGTAAGGAACAACCTCCATAACCTTCATACCAATAGCAGAACCGAGAAGTTGCGCCTCGGGCTTCTTTGTAGTTTGCACCTTAATGACCCAGGTTGCTTTTCTGCCCTCATCGGTCAACAGTCCAAAGTAAGGAACATAACCTACGATAGAGCCCATAATATCGATGATACCGGAATTACGGTTGCATCTTGCGCCAAGCACCGAGTTTGCATAAACAACAGCGCTGGATTCTGCCCAAGAAAGGATATCGCCTTTTGCAGGCTTGTTGCCTACCTCATCGAGATAGCAAGCGCAGGAAAATGCGTTTTTATCCATAAGTCCAAGTTTATTCAACTGACCCTCATAGAAATCTTGCTTGCTATACATAAACTTGTTGAACACAAGATTTTGCAAAAAATTTGCGGGAACGTTCTTATCAATGGGACGAGGGTCTACCGAGAATTTTTGACCCGACGCAACACCTGCATCGAGGAGTTGTTGCATCAAATCATAAACGGGAGACATAACCTTAAGACCAAAGGAGGTTACCAAATGGTTGTATTTGGATGTAATGGGTACAAGCTTTTCTGCTTCAAAAGCATCGCCGTACATTACAAGCGTTTTCATAACTTTGGCAAGTGTTTCGCCTTGCGCGCCGTCAAGAATGGCTTGTTGTTCTTTTGTTAAGATCATTTTTCTATCTCCTTATCAAAATTACAGTTTCATACAAACGTTCCAAGCGCCCCAAATAACGGTACGCAGGTTGCCTACGGTTGCGGCATCACCGATAACGTGAATGTGCTTGCCGGCAGGTGCCAGGGGAGCGGGATTGTAACCAACCGAGAGGACAACCGAATCGGTGGCAATGGTTTCTTCTTTGCCATCCTTATCAACAACAGTCACAGTGCCGTCACCAATCTCTTTTACGCGTGTTTCAAGGTATACGGGAACATTGTTTGTGGCAAAGAAATCACGCAGATAGCTGGTGTTTGCCAAGCAAACGCCGGGGGTGGTGATGAGGTCATCTTGCATTTCCACAATTGTGGGCTTCTTGCCTTGCAGATACAGTTCATAAGCAATTTCGCATCCGGTAAGACCGCCGCCAATGATAACGGAGCGATCGCCAACGGGCTTGTTGCCAAGAAGAACGTCAACCGCTTCGATCGCCTTTTCAGCACCCTTGATGGGAACTCTTCTTGCAACCGAGCCGGTAGCAACGATGATTTCGTCAGCCTTGATGGTGTTAATGTCCTTGATTTCGGTGTTCATATGAACATCAATGGGGTATTTGGAAAGCTCACGGATGTACCAAGCAATCAGCGCTCTATCCTTTTCTTTGAAAGAAGGAGCCGCTGCCGCGATGAATACACCGCCAAGCTTGTCGGTCTTTTCGTAAAGTGTTACCTTATGTCCGCGCTTTGCGCAAAGGATAGCGGCTTCCATACCACCAATACCGCCACCGATGATGGCAATATTCTTTTGCTTCTTTGCGGGCTTTACGGAATACTTTTTGGATTGCATGGTTTCGGGATTGAGTGCGCAACGTGCAAGACCCATGGTGTCGGTGAGGTCTTGGGTGTTGGCATGACCCTTGGAGGAGGAGAAGTTGAAGCAACCTGCGTGACAACAAATGCAAGGCTTAATGTCATCCAGTCTATCTTCAATCAGCTTGGTAACCCACTCGGGGTCAACGAGGAATTGGCGCGCAACACCAACGGCATCGATTTTTCCCTCAGCGACTGCCTTGGCACCTACCTCGGCATCCATTCTACCTGCGCAAACAACGGGAATATCTACAAACTTCTTAATGTGTGCAACGTCTTCGAGGTTGCAGTTCTCAGGCATATACATCGGCGGATGTGCCCAGTACCAAGAGTCATAGGTACCGTTATCGCCATTGAGCATATCGTAACCTGCATCTTGCAGATACTTTGCAGCCTTTTCGGATTCTTCCATGCCACGTCCTACTTCTACGTAGTCTTCCCCGGGCATAGCACCCTTGCAAAAGCCCTTGAGCTTGGACTCTACGGAATAGCGCAAAGAAACAGGATAGTCATCGCCGCAGGCTTCCTTAATTGCCTTTACAACCTCAACGGCAAAACGGTAGCGATTTTCAAAGCTTCCGCCGTATTCGTCGGTACGCTTGTTAAAGAATTCAATAGCAAATTGGTCAAGCAGATAACCTTCGTGAACAGCGTGAACTTCAACACCGTCAACACCTGCTTCACGGCAAAGCTTTGCGGTTTTTGCAAAGGCCTCGATGATTTCGTGAATTTGGTGCTTGGTCATCTCGGGGCATTCGATGTCGTGCGCCCAACGGGAAGGTTGAGGCGAGGGAGATGCCAACTCGTGAGAGGTATCGATAATCGGCTTTACCAATGCACGGGTAATCTTATTCTTGTGCAAAGGTGCTACCAGCTCGGTAATTGCCCAAGAGCGACCCATACCTGCGGTGAGCTGAATAAAGAGCTTTGCACCGGTCTTATGGATTTCATCCATAAATACCTTAAGATCCTTAAACATTTTTTCGTTTTGCCAGAGCCATTTGCCCCAGAAAGTGTCGCGCAGAGGTGCGATACCGGGAATGATAAGACCTACGTTGTTGTTTGCTCTCTCCAAGAACAATTTTGCAGCCTCTTTGTCGAAATGACAACCGGTAAGCTCGAACCAACCAAACAAAGATGTGCCGCACATAGGACACATAACAATGCGGTTTTTGATTTCCACGTTACCGATTTTCCAAGGTGTAAATAACGCCTCGTACTTTTCGTTCGTTGTGTTCATAGGAAAAATCCTTTCTGTATGATTTATATTTTGTGAATATGGTTCATAGGGGAAGGGGGACTATTTCAACAGCGAAATGGCATCGCTGATGTTCTTTTCAAGGGCTTCGCGGCCGTATTTATCAACCTCTGCCTTGTTCTTTTCACCGTGGGTCAGGCATCCTGCGCCGGCAATACAGCCGCCAACGCAAGCCATACCCTCAATGAAGTTTCCGTCAAGAATGCCCTTGCTCAACTTGAGTAGAGCCATACGGCAAGCTTCAATGCCGTCGCAAACAACGGGCTTGATTTCAAAGTCGATGTTTTGCTCCTTCATTGCCTGTACTGCTGCATCGGTAAGACCGCCGCTGCGCGCAAAGATGCGTCCAAAATAAGATGCGTTATCGAGCACGCCCTCTTCAAAAGAAGAGAGGTCAAAATCGCGGCTGTCAAAGAGCGCTTGGAGTTCCTCAAAGGTGAGAACGGCATCAACGTAGGGCTTAACAGAGTCGAGTTGTGCCTCCGCCTTTTTGGCAGTACAAGGACCGATAAAGATGACCTTTGCGCCGGGGGTGGTCTCCTTAATATACTTTGCAAGAACCGCCATGGGAGAGAGATTGTGAGAGATGTGTTCTACAAGCTGGGGGAAGGTGGATTTGATGTATTGGACGAATGCGGGGCAGCAGGAGCTTGTCAAAAGTCCCTTTTCGGAGAGCTCCTTTGCCTCTGCCATAGCCACCATATCGGCACCGAGAGCAGCTTCGATAACGTCGCGGAAACCTAGTTTCTTCAACCCCGTAATGACTTGTCCGAGTTTTGCATAAGAGAATTGGCTCGAAATAGAGGGAGCGACAATGGCATACACTTTGTCACCCTCACCTCGGGTGTTGCGTTCACTCTTTTTAAGAATATCGATTGCATCGAGAATGTAGGACTTATCGCTGATAGCACCAAAGGGGCATTGATATACACACGCACCGCACTGAATGCACTTGGAGTTGTCGATGGTAGCGGCTTTTTCTTCGTTCATCGAAATCGCCTTGACCTTGCACGCGTTTTGGCAAGGACGCTTGCGGCTAACGATTGCGGTGTAGGGGCAAACCTTAGCACACGCGCCACATTCGCGGCATTTGGATTTATCAATGTGTGCTACGTGGTTGTTATCAAAGGTGATGGCGCCAAATTTGCACACGTCCTCGCAACGGTGCGCGAGGCATCCGCGGCAAGCGTTGGTTACTTCATATCCGCCAACGGGGCATTCATCGCATGCGATGTCAATGACCTCAATCACGTTGGGGTTGTTCTTGTCGCCCCCCATTGCGATCTTCACGCGTTCACCGAGAATGGCTCTCTCCTTGTAAACACAGCAACGCATGGTGGGTTGCTTTCCGGGAGCGAGCTTTTGGGGAATGTCCATAACGTTCTCCAAAAGCTTATCCTCCCACGTAAGGCGTGCCACCTCGCGCAGAACTTTGTATTTCAAATGCTGTACTTTTGTATCAAATTTACGCATTTTTGACTCCTTACTTAAAAATAGCTAACCTTAATTCTCTTGCCCATCTTTTTGAGACACGCAGAAAGCTCCGAAACAAGATTCATCTTGATGTTAAAATTGATGGGGAGGTCAGGGTTTTGGTGGGCGGGGTTGATTGCTTTACCAACATAAAAGTTAATGTCGGTTGCTTCTTCAAACAAGAGGCGGCTGATAAGCGATGCACCGTCTTTTTTGAAGTTCCATTCCTCATAGAGCGCGTTCTCACCGAGATAATCCTTGGCGTATTCAATCACTCTGTTCATCGTGATAACGCCCTCGGTTACGAGGTCAACGCCCTCAATGTGAGCAATAGGGGGAATGTCACTGCGCTCAAAACTCAAGCTGGCGCGCACTGGCTTGCCAAGATATTTTGACGCAATGGAAGAAGTTGTGCCGCCGCAGATGATGTGTTTGCCCTCTTTAGAGAAGAAGAGCGACATCATACGGTTGGCATCGTCGCGGTTGGAGGGGGGGCCGAAGAGAATGTTCATCGGTTCTCTCTTTCGAATTTTTACAACGCAGGCAGTGGTATCGTCTCCCGGTTTGTGAGCGT
>JAZOMJ010000007.1:0-4008 GCA_045653865.1 Eubacteriales bacterium | reverse complement strand
CGCGTCGACTGTCTATTTGCATACTAACAAATTCATTTAGATATTTGTTGTGCGAAAGTTTTTGAAGGGGTGTGGGGGAACTTTTTTCAAAAAGTTCCCCCACGTAAACCGCGTCCTTATTAAAACACAGGATATCCTGCTTTGGTATGTGCTTCAACAAGGTCGTTGCACATTGCCACGATTTCGTCGGTAGAGAGTTGTGCACCGGTGTGCGGATCCATCATAGCGGCTTGGTAAACGTATTCCATCTTACCCGTGCGAGCAGCCTCAATGGTGAGGAGTTGGGGGTAGATGTTTGTAGAGTTCATAGCCGCGAGCTGGAGAGGCAGGTCTCCCACGTAGGTGGGCGTTACACCGTTGCGGTCAACAAGGCAGGGAACCTCAACGCATGCCTCGCGAGGCAGATTGGAGATACAACCGTTGTTAAGTACGTTGCCGCCAATCTTATAGGGCGTATTCGTCCAAATCGCTTCCATAATGCGAGAAGCATATTCGTGAGAGCGTGTGTGTTGAACGTTACCGCCATTCATAATTTCCTCTTTTTGCTTTTGCCATGCCGCAATTTGGTTGACACAGCGACGAGGATATTCATCCAGCGGAATATTGAACTTTTCAATCAAGTCATCGCGCCCCGCTTTGATGTAGAAAGGATTGTACTCTGCATTGTGTTCACTGCTTTCGGTGCAGTAGTAGCCAAGCTTTTCAATATAGTCATAGCGAACCATATCCCAATGCTTTTCGTTTGCGTTCTTTTCCTTTGCGCGACGTTTGATTTCGGGGTAGAGGTCGTTGCCGTCCTTGTCATAAATCTCCAACAACCAAGCCATATGGTTGATTCCTGCAATTTTGGTTTTAACGGTTGCGGGATCAATATCAAAGCCAAGACCTTTGAGAAGATGCGGTGCGCAAACTTGCACGCTGTGGCAAAGACCAACGGTTTTTACGTTGGTGAAGCGTTGCATGTAGCCCGAAAGAATCGCCATGGGATTGGTGTAGTTGAGGAACCACGCATTGGGGCAAACCTCTTCAATATCCTCGGCAAAGCCTTTCATTACGGCAATGGTACGCAAGCCGCGCATAATACCGCCAATGCCAAGCGTATCGGCAATGGTTTGGCGCAGACCGTACTTTTTGGGGATTTCAAAGTCAATGATGGTGCAAGGATCATAAAGACCGACTTGAATGGCATTTACAACAAAGTCGGCACCGCGCAAAGCTTCTTTTCTTTCGGGAATGCCGAGATATTTCTTTACGGTTGCACGGTTTTGGTTGATTGTCTTGTTCATACCCTCAATCACGAGGTAGGATTCTTCCAAACGAACAGGGTCAATATCATAAAGTGCGATTTCAACGTCGTGGAAACAGTCGCACAGCATGGTGTCGCCAAGTACGTTTTTCGAAAAAACGGTGCTTCCTGCACCCATAAATGTAACTTTCATAGCAAAAATCCTTTCAGGAAGTTTTTTCTCTACAATTCAAATATAGGAACGCAAATCTGCGTTCCTATATTGGTTTTATTCATTTTAATAAAGAGAAGGGAAACCAGCGGTGACTACGGTGTTTGTGTATTTGTCGAATTGTTCTTTTGTAATAACACCTGCATCCAAAAGGCTTTGGAAGTAACGGATTTTACCCTCGGTGGTGGTAGGTAGCTTTACTGTTGTAGTAGAAACTGCAGGAGCAGCTACAACGGGAGTAGTTGCAACAGTAGCGGTTTTTGTAACAGTAGCGGGAGATTGAAGAAGTGTGAAAAGGGTATCGTAAAGAGCCTTCTTGTTCTTCAATTGGGTGAACTTAAATGTTCTGTAAGGAACGTCTACGATCAGGCTGGAAGAACCGACGTCAATACCTTTCATAGAGGAAAGGGGAATTTCGAGCGACTTCTTGCCTTTGGTGTAAACCAATTTGTTAGCAGTAATGATGAGGGAACGCTTACGAATGAAAATGATTACACAAAGAAGGGCAACTCCAAGCAGAACAGCGATAGCAATCAACATGGGGTTGATAACGGTTCTTCCATAATGGAAAGTATAATCATAGAAAGTTTGGCATTCGTTGACACATCTTCTAAACCAAGCAAATTCAATTGCGATGTAGGAGTAAATCACAGTGGGAATAATTGCCGCTACGATCAAAAACAGGCAAGGCCACCATCTTTTTTTGAAAACGCCTGCAGCCAAAACATTGGAAGCCGCAACTTTAACATTTTTCTTGTTTTTCATAAAAAACCTCCAAAAAATTTATACATATATAGTATAACTCTATTTTTTTGTTTTGTCAAGAGGGAAGAAGCAAAAAATAGTAAAAAGAATTGATAGGGAATAGAGAATTTCTCAATTTTGTTTTTGCACGCTCTTATATTCGTCGTAGTAGCGATAATAAGGGCAGGACTGATGTTTTTGCGTCAAGAAACGCACCATTTCGTCCTCGTCTAAATTCATTTGGCAGGAGTAGGTATCCCAATCCTCGTCATAGTCATAAAATACGCAATCTTCACAGCTGGATGCGCGCTTTTTGGTTGTTTGTTCCATTTTATCACCTCACTTTCTTTATTGTATCACCTTTTTGAGGATTTGTCAATTTTATCTGTCAAAAATTATACAAAAATGAAAAAATGCATTGACATTTGCACAAAAGAATGGTATACTGTAGGCACAGTAAAAGCATATTTATGCGATGATCAAAAGATAGAGGCGCAAAATTTATGAGTCGTGCGAGAACATTCTCGGAAAAAGGGAACGCACAAAAGGAAATTTTGCCGAAGCAATCCGATTTTTTCCGTCGGATTTCGCTGGGGGATGCGGAAATACCGTATTCACTGTCACGTTTGTGGAGGGCTATCAATGAAACTCGTGGAAGAAATTTCTCACACCGTTTTGTTGCGTAGCAGTTTTTCTCTGCTACGTTTTTCTTTTTTCTTGCATAAACGTTTTTTCAGAAAGGAAAAGATTATGTCAAAAACACAAAAAATCACGCTGGCAGTTGCATCGCTTTTGATAGTTGCTCTGCTGGTTGTTGCAGGCATTACCGGCGGTTCAATGAAAGAGGTTGCTTGTATTGACTGCAACTACACAGGTATTGTGGATGGCGCAGAATGCGAAACCTGTGGCGGCACGACCCAAGTACGCGGTAGCTTTTGGGCACTCATTCCTCCCGTAATTGCAATCGGACTCGCACTGATTACCAAAGAAGTGTATAGCTCGCTTTTTGTAGGTATTGTTTCGGGCGCATTGCTTTACACCAATTTCAATCCCATCACAACCATTGATGCGGCGCTTAGCGAAGCGCTGATTCCTGCGGTTAGCGATACGGCAGGTATTTTCATCTTCCTTGTTGAGCTTGGCGTTCTTGTAGCGCTCATCAATAAGGCGGGCGGCTCTGCGGCATTTGGTAAGTGGGCACAAACCCACATCAAAACGCGCGTAGGTGCTATTCTTGCAACCTTTGTTCTTGGCGTTTTGATTTTTGTAGATGACTATTTCAACTGCCTCACGGTAGGTTCTGTTATGCGTCCCGTAACCGATGCACATAAGGTTTCCCGTGCAAAATTGGCTTATGTGATTGATGCAACCGCGGCTCCCGTTTGTATGATTGCTCCTATTTCCAGCTGGGCGGCGGCTGTTTCGCAGTATGCCGAGGATGGAAAAGGACTTGAACTCTTCATTTCCGCTATTCCGTTCAACTTCTACTCGCTCCTCACATTTGTATTTATCATCGGTCTTGCGGTTCTTGGATTTGATTACGGTTCTATGAGAACACACGAGTTCAATGCCATTAACAACGGTGACCTTTACACAAGCGGTGACAGAGCAGAGTCTCTGCCCGTAACTCCCTCCGAAAAGGGCAAAATCATCGATTTGATTTTCCCGATTGCCGTGCTGATTGTTGTTTGCGTATTTGCACTAGTTTACAACGGCGGTGTTTTGGATGGCGTGGATTTTGTAACCGCATTCTCCGAAACCGATGCAACCGTAGCGCTTCCTTGGGGCGGTTTGGTTACCTTGGTAA
>JAZOMJ010000006.1:0-13979 GCA_045653865.1 Eubacteriales bacterium | reverse complement strand
GTGATGCTCTCCAAGCTCCCACATACCACGCCTTGATGGGAACGACAGGAGCGCCCAGCCACATTGATTTCATTTTTTACAAGAGTAAATACCATAGTAAGTACGATACTTACTACCTGAGCAATATTTACGACCGCATTTGCAATGAGCGCGTCGATAACGAAAACGTCTCCGATCACTATCCTATTTTTGCAATTTTGGCTATAAAGCCCAACGAAAAATAAAAAAAAGGAGTTAACAGATATGAAAAAAATCAGTTTTCTTTTGGCAATTTTTATGCTCGCAACTTGCATGTTCTTGGTTGCATGCAATTCTTCGAACACCGAGAACACCACTCCCGAGGAAACCACTCCCGAGGAAACCACTCCGGAAGAAACCACAGCACCTGACCTAACTCCCAAAATTTTGGCAGCAGATCTTTCCAAGTACAATCTCATTTGTGAGGCACGCAGTGGCAATAGCGTTGCCATCTGGGATTTGCAATCGCAAATTCAAAAAATGTGCGGAAAAAAGATTGTTCTCGAAACCGATTATCTCGATGAAACCGAGTTTGAAATTTTGGTTGGTAACACCAACCGTAAAGAGAGCAAAGAGTTTCTCGCAGGTTTGCTTTGGGATGATTATGGCTATACCATTGTCGGCAACAAAGTTGTCATTGCAGGTCACACGGCAGAGACTACGCAAAGTGCTATGAGAGCATTCTTGGAGCATTTGCAGACAGGCGACCATACAAGCGTGTTCTTTAGCAATAAAGATCAATACATCTTCCGTTATCCTTACGTTTCCGATACTTTTCTCCTCAACGGGATTGACGTTTCCCGCGCAAAAATCGTTGTTAACACCACCGGTAGTGAAAAGCAAACCGCGCAAATCCTCTCCGATAAATCCTTGGAGCTTTGCGGTCGTCGCCCCGAAATCGTTACCGACGATGCGGTAGTAGCAGGGGATAAGCTTATCATCATCGGTGCATCCGCACACGTTCCTGCCGATATGCAAGCTGAGTGGAATGCTGCGCAAGAAACGGTTGAGGGTCAATTCTCTTATTACATCAACAACAACGAAAACCTTGTTTGGATTTACACAAACATTTTGGAGGGTTATGCGGCGCTCAATCGCGACGTTGTTCCTCAAATCGAATCCAACACCACCGCAAATTTAGCATTTACAACAGGAGTTATCAAAGTGCCGCAAATTTTCTCTGTTATGAGCTTTAACATCTTTGTAAGCTATGCCGATGCCGCACGCAAACAGCGTGTTATAGATACCATTCTCGAAAACACGCCATCCGTATTTGGCGTACAAGAGGCGAGCGTTGATTGGATGAATACCCTCAAAAAGGGACTTGGCGATGTTTATACCGCAGTTGGCAATGGTCGCGACGGCGGAAGCAATGGCGAACACAGTGCCATTTTCTATCGCACCGATAAGTTTGAGTTGATTGAAAGCGGCACAAAGTGGCTCTCTCCCACGCCTGATAAGATGGCTTCCTATTACACCTACACCGATCCCGAAACAGGAATCACCCACCGTGCAAACTTCCCGCGTATTATGACCTACGCTCTCTTGGAGCGCAAAACCGACGGTGTTCGCTTCCTTTACGTAAATACCCATCTTGACCATAACGGTAACAACAGCCAAGAGGTAGCAGAGAAGGTAAGACAAGGACAAATTGAGGTTTTGATTGCCGAAATTCAAAAGCTTTGCCAAGCCTACGGCGACCTGCCCACCATTGTAACCGGTGACTTCAATGTTACTCCCGTGGCATCTGCTTACACAACTATGATTGCAAACGGATTCCTCGATTCTTCTAAGGTGGCAGAGCAAGGCGAGATCAAGCCAACCTATAATGATAGAAATGACGACTACCCGGGTGCGATTATCGACTACATTTTCGTATCCCCCAATCTTGCAGAGGCGGTAGAAACCTACACCGTTTGCCCTGCAAAGCGTGACGGACAATGGATTTCCGACCACAACGCAATCATTGCAACCATTACGTTGCCTGTTCCCGAGGTACAAGAATAAAATACAAACAAGCGCGTTCTCCTTTGCATCGGAGAACGCGCTTGTTTCTTGTTTTTTTGTGAAAAACAAGAAAATTCTTATATTTTGCCGTTTTTTGTTCAATTTTGCCCTTGTTATAAGGCAAAAAATATGCTATACTGTTGCCAAAGATAGTTTTGGAGGTTTTGTTATGAAAATGAAAGAACTACTCAAAAAATATGCAAAACGGTATTTTATTGATGCTATGAGTGCTATGGCGCTCGGACTTTTTGCATCCCTTCTCATCGGCACCATCTTCAATGCCATCGGTATGATTCCGGGGCTTGCGGTGATGTCTACCATCGGCAAAGGCGCGCAAGCGGTGGCAGGTGCGGCAATGGCAATCGCGATTGCAGTATCGCTCAAGGCAGACCCCCTCGTCGTCTATACTTGTGCGGCGGTTGGATATCTCGCCAACGCAGGCGGTGGGGCAGGCGGACCCTTGGCAGTCCTCTTTATTGCCATTATCGCATCCGAGGTTGGTATGCTCGTCTCTAAAAAAACCAAGGTTGACATTCTCGTCACTCCCTTTGTCACCCTGCTTGTTGGCGGACTCCTCAGCGTGTATTGTGCACCCTACATCGGTCAAATTGTGGGATACGTCAGCAATTTCATCGGTTGGGCAACCACGCAACAACCGCTCCTGATGGGCATTCTTGTCTCTGTTGTGGTTGGCGTAGCTCTCACACTCCCCATCAGCTCGGCGGCAATTTGTGCGGCAATTTACCTCTCGGGTATGCCTGCATTCAATGCAGCAGGCGAGCTCATCGCACGCGACTATGCAGGACTTGCCTTGGCAGGCGGTGCCGCCGTTGCGGGATGCTGTGCACAAATGGTCGGCTTTGCCGTTATGAGCTTTAAGGAAAACAAATGGGGCGGTCTTGTTTCTCAAGGTCTTGGCACAAGTATGTTGCAGATGCCCAATATCATCAAGAACCCTCGCATCTGGATTCCCGCAACCCTCACAAGCGCCATCACGGGACCCCTTGCAACCTGCGTTTTCGGCATGCAAATGTACGGCGCGGCAATCAACTCCGGTATGGGAACCTGCGGACTTCTCGGGCCTATCGGCATCATTCTCGGTTGGTTCGGTGGCAACTATCCTGCAGAGATTACCGCATTCGATTGGATCGGACTCGCACTCATTTGCTTCATTCTCCCCGCAATTCTAACACTTCTGTTTAGCGAAATCCTTTACAAAATCAAATGGATCAAAGATGGAGATTTGACTCTCTAAATATATTTCGAGGTGAACAAAATGGATAAAAAACAAGAAAAAAAGAAGAATAAATTCAAAGCATACGCTCTCTTGGCGTTTAACCTTGCTCTGTATTTCATCCCCTGCTTTGTAGCGGTGCGATATATCTCTCCTTTGGATATCAACCCCTTGCTTTTCTTTGTGGGCTTTGTAGTTGCGGTGTATGTCGCATTTATCTTCCATATTATTATTCACGAGGGCGGACACTTGGTATTTGGGCTCCTCACGGGCTACCGTTTCAGCTCCTTCCGCATCTTTTCCTTTATGTGGGTAAAGGAAGGGGAGAGCGTCAAATTCAAGCGTCATAGCATTGCAGGCACGGGCGGACAATGCCTGATGAGCCCTCCCGATATCCAAAACGGAGAAATGCCGGTTGTTTGGTATAACCTCGGTGGTTCGTTGATGAACATTATCTTCTCCACAATTTTCCTCGTTTGCTTCTTCCTTTTGAACGGTGTTTCTGTTCTGACGGGAATTCTTTTGTTGTTTTCACTTTTCGGCTATTCGCTTGCCATCCTCAACGGTGTGCCCATGCGTATGGGTGCCATCGATAACGACGGTTACAACGCTATTTCTCTCACCAAAAATGCCGAAGCACGCGAGGCGTTTTGGATGCAGATGAAAGTGGTGGAAGAAACAACCAAGGGTGTGCGCCTGAAAGATATGCCCCCCGAGTGGTTTAGCGTTCCCACAGACGAAGCAATGAGCAACAGTATGGTTGCGGCACGCGGTGTGTTTGCTTGCAATCGACTCATGGATGAAGAACGCTTCGAAGAAGCCGACGAACTGATGGCGCATCTGCTTGAAATTGAGAGCGGTATGGTAGGATTGCACCGCAGTATTCTCGTTTGCGAGCGCATCTACGTCGAGCTCATCCACCAAAATCGCCGCGAGGTGGTAGAGGAGAAGCTCACCAAAAATCTGCAAAGCTTTATGAAAACCATGAAAGATACCCCCTCCATTCTGCGCACGCAGTATGCCATTGCCTTGCTCTATGAAGGCGACCAAGCTAAGGCAGAGACCATCAAAGCGCAATTCGAAAAGCGCGCCAAAACTTATCCCTATCCCCACGAAATCGCCCCCGAACGCGACCTGATGGCGATTGCAGATGCCAAATATCAAGAAAGCGAAACCGTGTAAAAGGGAACAGACAATGGACATTATATTAGAACTCATTGATGCATTTTGGGATTTTTACTTTGACTTGATGCTTTTGATTGTTCCCGAGAAAAACTTAACCCAAAAACAACGAGTTGCCATAAAAGTGGTTGCTGTTGTTGTTACATTTGGACTTCTTGCCTTGTTTGTTTTGGGATGCGGATTGATAATGGAGAACAGAATTGTCCCGGGTATAGTTCTCATCGTTATTTCAAGTGGTATTTCCTTGGCACAAATCATTGCAGGCATCGTGCTGTATAAAAAGCATCATTAAATCCTATAAAATTCCAAGGATGCCACCGCAGTGGCATCCTTATTTATATAAAAAGGGTAGGGGCGACCATCGGTCGCCCGTTTCTAACGACACCCACAAATAAACAAGCAGCCTGTCATTCTGAGCGAAGGGCGAAGCCCGAAGTCGAAATTTCACCGAGTGAGGAACGAGGTGAAATCAAGGAGCGAATGCGACGCAGGGATATGGCTTGGAATCTTGGTGTCTTTTTGATGGGATGTTACATTTATTGTGGCAAGCTACCAAAACTCGTTGCCATATCCCTTCGGCGCTTTGGCGCCTCGGTTTTGCTCGTTCGCTTACGCTCAACCCGCAAAACTTCGACTCCGGGCTTCGCCCTTCGCTCAGAATGACATATAGTGCTTATATTTGTTTTTTGTTATAAAGTAATGCTTTTATTCTTTGTTTCTCCTTGAGGTCGCTCGTTTTCGGAAAAAAGCACCCCTGAAAAATCATCAAAAAAACAAAAATGCCAAATAAAATACCAAAAACGGAAAAATATATTTCAAAAAGGGCTTGACAAGTATCCAAAAATGGAGTATAATAGGGGCAGAAATAATAAAAGAGAAGGCGGTGGTACTATCCACCGCGTGAAAGGATTATATTATGGCAGCTTCAAAAAAGACAAAATTGGCAGTTCCCGCAGGATTGGATGCGTCCGGAAAGGCGCAAGCCCTCAAAACAGCAATGACACAAATCGAGCGCGACTTTGGCGCAGGCTCTATTATGAAATTGGGAGAGAACTCCCACATGGAAGTGCAAGCTATTCACACAGGCTCTCTCTCCCTTGACCTCGCCCTTGGCATCGGCGGCGTTCCGCGCGGACGTATCGTCGAAATCTTTGGCCCTGAATCTTCGGGTAAAACCACCGTTGCTTTGCACATCCTTGCTGAGGTGCAAAAGTCGGGCGGCACCGCGGCATTCATCGATGCAGAGCACGCACTCGACCCCGTTTATGCAAAGGCACTTGGTGTTGATATCAACGAGCTTCTCGTTTCTCAACCCGACTGCGGAGAAGATGCACTCGAAATTTGCGAAGCTTTGGCTCGTTCGGGTGCCGTTGATGCAATCGTTATCGACTCGGTAGCCGCACTCGTTCCTCGTCAAGAAATCGAGGGCGATATGGGTCAATCGATGGTTGGCGTGCAAGCAAGAATGATGTCGCAGGCAATGCGCAAGCTTTCGGGCGTTATCTCCAAGAGCAACTGCGTTGTTGTTTTCATTAACCAAATTCGTGAAAAGGTTGGCGTTATTTACGGCAATCCCGAAACCACGCCCGGCGGCCGCGCGCTCAAGTTCTTCGCCTCGGTTCGTATCGACATCCGCAAGACCGAACAGCTCAAAGATGGCAACGATATTTACGGCAACCACGTTAAGTGCAAAATTGTTAAAAACAAGGTTGCACCTCCTTTCCGCGTAGCAGAATTTGATATTCTTTACGGCAAGGGCATCTCTCTTTCGGGCGAGATCATCGACTTTGCAATCGCTCTCGATGTCATTCAAAAGAGCGGTTCTTGGTTCTCCTACAACGGTGAGAGAATCGGACAGGGCAAGGATAATGTTCGCAAGCTGATTGAAAATACCCCCGATTTGATGAAAGAAATCGAGGATAAGGTTCGTCAACTCAGCGAGCAAGCCAAAATGACAATGGATCAAGATTTTGAAGTGGACGAGGATGATGACGATGAATTCGATCTTCGTCTCTCCGATGACGAATAAGAATGACGGTTGAACATATCTCCTATGGCGTAACGTCTCCCTTGAGCATCACGATTCGAGCCCTGCGCGCACAGCACGAGGGTGCCGAGATGCTCGTGCAACTGCTTTTGGAAAATGGGGAACACCAAGAGCAAAAAAGTCTTGTTATTACAACCGAGCAATATTGTGCATTTAACCTTACACGCGGACCCATCACCGAAGAGGTATACGAGCAAATCGAGGAAGCCGCCGAGCTTTGCCGTGCGTTACGCAGTGGCGAAAGCTTGCTTTCCTACGGTGCCAACTCGGTGCAAGCCCTCACGCGCAAGCTGGTGGGCAAAGGATATGGCCGCGAGGTTGCCGCTATGGCGGCAGAACGTCTGGCGGGCTATGGGCTCATCGACGAAGAAAGAGATATGAAGCGAGAAGTGGAAAAATGCCTGCGCAAGCTTTGGGGCGCCAAACGCATCAGTGCACACCTTTGGAGCAAAGGATATGCCCCCGAAACCATGCAAGGGCTACCCGAGCTTTTTCAAGAGGTCGATTTCTCACAAAACTGTGCTTCACTGATTCAAAAACACTACGGTGAAGTACCAAGTGATGCCGACGAGCATCGCCGCATGATTGCGAGTCTTTCCCGTTACGGATATTCCATTGGTGAAATCCGCGAGGCGATTCGCCTTTTAAAAGAATAAAAAAATCAGTACCCACGCGAAAACTCGCGTGGGTACCTTTTTTTATTCGGTTAGGTCATAGCGGTCAACGATAGCGCCTGTAGATGTGGGAATAGATTTGCGAATTGCAAGGATGTTGTTGATGTAGCGGTCAAAGAACTTGTCGCTCATTTCCTCATTTTCGTCAATTACCAATCCTGCGGCAAGACAGTTGATGGCTGCGGGGATGAAAATATCACAGAGCGGAAAATCATCTTCGAGGTCAACAGATACCATACCGGTAAAGATTTCTTTCTCTTCCATTCCGTTTGCTTCGCGATAGCAACTGTCAAGCGGCTTGTATTCGCCAATAAAGGTTGCCAGCAAAAAGGTTGCGCGTGTGTGATAATCCTCCAAACCAAAAGATGCGCTTGGATCCTCGCAAATGGCCGCTACGGCTCTTTTGGTCAAATCAAGGTAGGTCATTTTCTACCTCAATATTAAGCGTCGAGAATATTCAGGTCGAGCAGTACCATTTCCTTGGGGTAAACAACCTTTGCGCCGTAGAGGTGCAAGCCCTTAACAGCATCGGCAAAGCGGAGCTCGGGGCGATACGCATCAATTTCAGAGAGTTGCTCTGCAAACGCGATTGCGCGCTTGGTGCGAGCCAAGCACTTGTGCTCATAACCGGTTTCGCCTTCAACCTTTTTCACGTTGTTAGAGACAAAGATCTTGCAACCGCCAATCGCGCCAATGCAACCGGCTTCCATAACGTCGGTGTTATCGGTAGAAAGATTTACCTTTGCCTTCATGATCAATCCGGCAATGTCGGGGGTTACCTCAATCACGATATCCTCGGGGTCGGAGACATTGTTGTTAAAGAGCTTGGTTCTGGCATCAATAATCAGATTTACAATGTTGTCAACCTTAACATCTGCGCACTTAATAGTTGCGCCCGCTTGAGAGTAAAGGCCGTAAACATAACGGTCAGCATCATTTGCAAGAGCGCTTGCAGCGTTCTTCATCGCCAACTCCATCAGCTTGGGAGAGGATTGTGCACGGTCGATGTCGTCAATTTGGAAATTGAAGTACTTTGCCTGGTCGATCTTGAGGTCGCGAGAGGTGTCGGAAAGGGAGGAGGGAGAATTCATGTTGGAATTCTTGGTGTAGTCGGAAACGATAACGTCACCAATGCCGCAAATGCGCACAGTGTTGCCTTTTTCGCGAATTTCACCTTCAAAGTCACGGTTACAGTTTGCAACGCCAATATACTTTTTGTCAAGTTCTTGGTAAAGGTTTTCGCTCCAAACAGTGGGAATAAAATTTGTAATAGCCATAGTGTTTTTTCCTTTCTTTATTCAAAAAAATTTTTTAATGCCATTTTTGCATTGAGCGCATAATTTTAGAGAGATTTGCGCGTACTTCCTCTGAGGACATGGCACGCACCTCAGCAGGGGAAAATTCAACGCTTTCAGCGTTTTTTACAGCACCGGCAGATCGTGCACGGTTGTTGGTATTGCTATCAGTAGCTTTTTGAAGAGAGAGCGCGTGGCGACGCTGGGCAAGCGCAAATGCGGCGGCAAGTGAGTTGCCCTCTTTTACACTTTGCCACACTTCCTGCGGAATGGATTGAATGGAGGTGTTGGGATAAAGTGCCGAGAATTCAGCAAATTGCTCGTCAATATGCTCCATTTGTGCAAGACGAGCATAGCTGTCGTCAAGTTCTTTACGCAACTGCATCAATTCACTTCGCAGCTCGTCCAATTCGCTTTTTTGAGGCGTGGGATCAGAATCTTCGCAACCAGAATCAGTATTTGCACCGGTATCTGCAAAAACGCTAGAAGCAGTTTCATCTGGTTCTCGGATAGGTGCTTCCTCACCTTTCGGGGAGACGGATTCTGCTGACAGCGCAGACGGTTGCGCCATAAAATCGTGTGGCGTACTCGCATCTTGGTTTTGAGTTTCGAGAACAGGAACTTCATCATTCATCACTTGAAACTCCTTTCTGTTTGATTTTTTCGAGTAGAGCTTCTCGGTTGATCAGAACACCGGAGGGGAGCAGTTCCACATATTCGCTTACGCTCAAATGTCCACTATCCAAAAGCTTGTTAAGTGTGGTAACGGTGGAAATAGGAGAATAGCGGTCGATGTTTCCTGCATACGCCGTTGCGCTGATAAGTGCGTTTTTCAGAAGCGCATAGTCAATGCTTTGGGCAGTTACGTCGCCGTTCTTTTCCAATACAGCCAACATGCGGTCTTCGGGGCAGTAAGCGCAAAGCATATCTGCCCAAATAGAGGCAAGCTCACCAATACAACGGAAAAAGTGAACGCGTACGTGTTCAAGCGAAACAGATGCCGCAGATTGCAATGTCAAAATTGCACTAGTGTTGTGTGCGCGTTCGTCACCCAAAGCCGAGTCGGTGGCGCCCATCATGCTCTTGGTGTTGTTGATCACATCGGATATCAGATCCAGGTATCCATCCTGCATTTGACCAACACCAACGGTAGAAACAGCATCTGCCATGTTGCCACCGCCAACGGCACCAATGGCTTCGCCTACCTCGTTTGACCACTCGGGGATTCGTGTTTTGTCATAAATGACTTTTGAAAATGCGGTGTTTTGCATGTGCTTGAGCGCCATAGCATAAGCGGTGTTGATGCATTTTTGGTTGGCAACCATATCGCTTACCGAGGCCGTACCGTGAAAACAGTTTTTTGCATTGTGCCAATGAAAATAGGCAACGGGATAAAGACGCAATCCGGTCTTTGCTCTGCGAATCAAACAGTTTTTTGTTGTTTTTTCAAATACGACCTCGCCATCCTCACGGAAGAAGCGAATTAAAAAAGTAGCTTTTTCTTCACCGCCAAGCTCATTTTTACCAAGGTCGGCGGAATACGTTCCCAAATTTTCTTCGTCGCTTACAATACGTGCAACGTCTTTTTCACTAACGCCTGCTAACAGCGCTTCGCGACGCAGATTTTCAACGGTTGAACGTCCTGCCAGCATAACGTATTTTTGACTTTGAATGTCAGATGAATTTACATCTGCCACAAACAGATTTGTAGAATCCACCACATCTGTGTGAATATCGCCATCAAATGCATGACCGTTGCGTCTGTCGGGATCCCACCAGCAGTAGAATACGCCGTCACCGGAGATAGCCGCATCGAGAAGAGCTTGATAGGAAAGTGCTTCCAAATGTCCGTGTTTCCATCTCCAAGCGGCATTTCGGTTCAGTACATCAATGCCGTGAGCAATGTTTTGCTTTTCCTCTTGAGAAAGCACAAAAGGAAGTGCATCATCGGAATAGGAAATCGAAATATCTCCGCCCATAACAGAGGCCACTTGGTGGTCGGTAATCCGTCGGATAAAGTTGAAAACGGGGCGTGGTAGGTCGGCATTTGAGCCGTACCATTGGTCGCCGCGATAAAAACGCTCGTTGCGTCTTACCGTTTCATAAAGACCAATGCGTTGTTTATAGGCTTTGCCTGCCTCATAAGCACGCCATGCAAGTTCATGTGCTTGAGAAATAACAATTCCTCCTTTCTATAAAATATTTAGGGTAAAGAGTAAATGTCGAGTCGATAAAACTCGGCAGGGGTAGTTGCGTTTGTAGAGATTGTAAAACGCAAAAATCGGTGGCGATGTGTCAAAAGGCGCATCGTTTGCAGTTGTGCGTCTGCATTCGAAATAGGAGAAACAAGCGAAAATAGCTTTCCGCTTCTTTCTGTTTCAAACAACAACGAGTTATTTCCGCCATTGATTGTCGAATAGAGATATGCGTGCATCGAACGACGCGGAATGTCCGGGGTTCCCAAATCCAAATAGGCGCTTTTGTAAAAAGCTGATATGGGCATATCGGAGTCGGTATGATAATTGCGGTCAAATAGAAAGATACCGTTGTTTTGTGCGAATCCAACCCCGTTGTGAATTTTGAAAAAGAGAGTTGCGGGGATGTTATCAAAACGATACCATTCATCACTCTCCGTATTCCAAACCCAAACTTCACCGCTTTTGTTTTGCGGGTCACGCAGCCAAATTTCACCATCTGCAATGTTCCTAAACAGTTGCACTCTTTCCGAAAAATCAGATGCCAGCTTGCCTTCCATCCCTACAGAAAGTCGATCAAACGAGAGTTGTTCGGGGTGAGAAATCAATGAGCTGATGCGATAAAATTCGCCTCCCATAACCGCCAAAACAGTGTTTTTGTACGGGATTGCCCCAAAAGGAGATGCGCATCCGATTTCGCTGGCAGATAGCGTTACCGAAATTTCTCCTTTTTCAAAAGAAATGTTCCAAATGCGATTGGCACAAAATGCTAAAACAGTATCATGAAACGGGCACATGGTGGTTATGGGATGGGTGCTATCTCCCAAAAAGAGGATGTCATCCGAACAAAAGTAAAGCGAAGATGTACGAGGGTACATAGCGCGAGAGGCGGAAAGCATATAATCGGTAACGTTTTTGGAACAAAATACGCGTGCATCTTTTCCCCAAAGGAAGAGCCTGTTTTGACCATCCCTGGAATAGATGAAGGAAAGTTGTGTCGCCAAAATTTTTTGTCGAAGCTCTTCATTCAAATTGGCAACAAATCCAATTTCTACAAATGATGGGGGATTGGATGCGTTGATGGTGATTTGATTGGAACCTGGAGTAAAGGTGTAGTTGGTAATGGTTTTTCCGTCTGCCCAAACGCTGTCTACCGCATCAGCGAAATAGGGAAGACGAAAAACGTTTGAAGCATCGGCATTAAAATAGTGTACGCGCAATCTTGGGGAGAGAAGATTGATATCCTCATATACATCTCCGTAGGAGGTTGGTGACCATTGGTAGCCGTAAAGCGGTACATATGCTTCCATTTCAATAAATTTTTGCGTGGACGGAGAATAATGATAAATATTGCTTCCATCCAGCAAATATAAGTCATCCAAATAGGCACAAAAATGTACGTTCGTTTGGGCGTTTGCAATGGTTCCAACAACGGTTTCGGTCATCGAACTGCCATCAAGACGATAAATCTTGTCACCTGCAACTATCAACAAGAGAGAAACCTCACCAATGGTTCCTTCCCACACACCGCGCACCTTTTCAGAGGAAGAAAAGTGTTTTTTGAGTTGGTATCCCATTCTCGTTTTGAGAATGCCGCCCGGAAGGATTCGAAAATTGCACATATCTTCGGCACCACCGGGTGAGAGGGGCGTGTGCTTTGCCAAGCCGCCAAATTTGCAAGAAAGAATTTTCAAAGCGGAGTGCTTTGATCGAAGTCTTGCCATAAATAAAACTCCTTTCATTTTGAACTGTCACAAAGAAAGTCGTATCTCTCGCCCGCTCAAAAGAGCGAGCGCTCTTTTTTAGCAAAACGAAAGGTGTTATGAGCGGTAGGTTGCGGCGAGGGGAGATTTGCACGGCTCATCACGGCATAGCGCAAGGCTTCCGGCGCGTGCGTTACGGCGTGAGGCTCATCCGAGGCATCTTCGGGTCGCATCGCGTCGCAAAGCAGAGCCGGCATCGAGCGGATCAACTCGGTACACACCGACGATATCCGAAGCATAGGCGCTCCGTCCGATGGCTTGAGATATTCGCGCAAAACACGCCAACCGGGAATGCGGCGATTGTCAGCGGCGCACATCGGTGGCATGCCAAGTACCGATTGCATCACCTCAAATCCGCTTTTTCCGCTGTCCTGACGGCGGTTCCACAAGTCGGGAGACGCCACCGCATAGCGAACATTCCTCCCGTGGCACAACCTTGCCACTTGATTTGCCGCTTCGCTCAAGGTTAGGTTAGGCTGACAAAATTCATCTACAACAAACAAGTTTCCGTTCTCGTCATAGCCCATCAGTAGCGCCGCCAGCATATCAAAGCCGTAGTCAAGGGCGACAAAATAGTGCAATTCGTCAGGAACCTCTTTTGGAGAGCAAACATGCACATCGGGATCGAACTCCGAAAAGAACTGCCCCTCAAACACATCCCACCTGCCGTATAGCCACGCATCACGCAGCTTTGACGGTAAGCTTTCCAACTGCCGCACATAGGCGGGGTCAGCTGATAGGAGCACGGGATTGTCATACACTTGTGCCGAAATGAAGAGGTAATCGTCGGGATCTTCATCTCCTCGAAAATTCCTTTCCACAAACAACCGCTTTACCCAAGCGTGACCAATGCCACCGGGATTGCAGGTCAAATACATTCTGCGCGGTACGAGAGAAGTGCCACGAAGGCAGGCCTTAAAAATAGAAAACTGATATTCGCTCAGTTGCGTAGCCTCATCAATGGCAATAATATCGTACTCTTGTCCTTGATAGCGCAAAACGTCTCTTGTAGAGGCACAGTAGCCAAGGGCAATGCTGCTACCGTTTGCAAGGGTGAGGGTTTTATCGCCCTCGCTCCAAGAGAGCAGGTTTCCGTATTCCTCCAAAAGCGGACGAACGTGGTTGGCTTTGAGTTCTGCATAGGAGCGTCGCACCAACAAACACCGAATGCCGGGGTAGCGAAGACAAAGACCGATTAGCTTGCGTCGCAGAGCCCAAGACTTTCCGCCACCGCGTGCACCGCCGTAAGCGGTGTAACGGGCACGGGAAGCAAAAAACAGCTTTTGCCGCTCGTTGGGAGAGCCGCGAATGCGCAAAATTTCTTCTTGTTCTTCTCTCACGCGCCATCCTCCAAAATGTCGTGCTCAAATACCAGCCGCATCTGACCGCAGGATGCAGAGGAGCTTTCTTCTTTCTCGTCATACCCCAATCGCTTTTTGAGATAATAGGAAAGGAGCGAGGGGGAAGGAGAAGAGATCAGAAGCTCGTCCTCAAGCGTTGTGCAAATGAGGTCGTAAAGGCGAGGGGTATCCGAGCAGAGCTTTTGCAAGTATGCGATGCCGCA
>JAZOMJ010000005.1:0-6681 GCA_045653865.1 Eubacteriales bacterium | reverse complement strand
ATCAACAACGAGGTGGGGATAGTCAGCCTCCAACTCTTCTGCAACGGCATTGACAAATACAAGCAGATTACCTGCGGTTCCGCCATTTTCGATGTTGTTAGCATCGTGGGTGTAAGTTGCGTAAGACTCCATGCAGTAGTCGCATTTGCAGTATTCGTTGCGGTCGTTTTGCGAAACCGAAACGATGTTGACAGTGGGGTCTTTTTCCAAAACCTTGCGCAGGTTTTTAATAACCTTTTGATAGTTTGCCTGACCCTCGGGAGAATTCAAGGAGAGGCAAGGATTGGCGGACGCGCCACCGCCGGTCTCGGTCAGCGCGCCGAGTGTGTGAACAAACAAGCCGGGGGCGTAGATGATTTCATCGCCAAGCTCGGGGGGGATGTGACCGTTGCCGTTTAAGCCGTTTTTCACACACCAAGAACAAGCAGTGCTTACAGCAGCACAGTGCCAGCTGGTGTGGCGGTATTCAAAGTAAGGTGAGTAAGAAAGGAGATTTCCATCACGCAGAACAATGTCCCCTTCCGGGATTTCTTCAAGGTCGGGCGTAAAGTAGCGAACGCCCGCGTATTCTTCGAGGAATTTATAAACACCGTAAAGAACACCGCGACCGTTTCCACCGCAAATGCGCATACACGCCTCATCTCCTTGCAGGGTAGCGTAAACCAAAAAGCTATCTTCCGCAAGGCTCAAATCTTGATAAACAAAAATACGAAAACCGCCATCTTCAATGGCAACCTTTTTTTGGGTAAGATACTTGGCGAGTTCTTCGCCGGCATATATTTCGTTTTCGCTCTCGCCCGTTATGATGTTGGCGCGCACGAGGACGTTATCTTCTGTGATGCCATCACCGTCATAAGAGGGGATTTGTACCAAAAACTCGTCGGGAATAACGACAGTATAGTCGGGTGTAGGGGTGGTGATTTCTTCGGGGGTTGTTTCTTGGGGAGTGGTTTTTGACGGAGTGGTTTCTGCCGGAGTTGTTGTTTCGGGGGAGATATCATTGTTTTTTGCAAGATGAACGATTCCTGCGATTGTAATGGGCAAAACAATAGCCAATGCAAGCATGGCAATCAAAATTTGTTTTGCATAAGGTTTAGCAATCAAGGAAGCAATCAGGGTTGTAAATGTTTTTTTGATATTCATACGGGCTCCTTGGGGTAAATAAAACGTTTCCTATATTATATCAAAAAAATAAGCAAAAAGCAATAGTTTTCTTCATTTTTATTTATATTATTTATAAATCAAAAACCCTCCGCAAAATTTTGCGGAGGGTTTGCTGTTTTTATTCTGCGGGTTCTTCTTCCACAACGGGTTGCAGGTTGGGATACAGATGCTTGAAGGGAGCCATTTGATAAACGGGAATGTTGTTGCCTTCACCTTCTGCCCAACGGATGCCGAACGCTTCTACGTCAGCGGCAAAAGCGAGAGCGGCTTCATCATCGGGATGGAGCAAAATTTGAATACAACGCCATTGCAAACGAGAGCGTTGAACGTACTCAAGGCGGTCACCTGCGATTGCTTCAGCCTTATTCCACCAAGTGGTATAGCTAAATTCGTTTTTCAAGTATTCAGCCTCTGTGATGGATTGGAGAGGCTCTTCGTAAATGTTGATGCAACCGTCGCTTGCAAGTGCGATGGTGCTATCAATGTAGCAACGAATATAAATCCAACCGGGGCCGTAGTAAGCTGCAAGGAATTCGTTCATGTGTCTATTGTATTCCTCTTCAGACATATAAGGATTCCACATCAGCTTTGCCAAGAGGTAAGCGCGGAGCTCGCCAAATTCACCGGAGATGGATTGGCTGTTGCCTTGGGGGAACATACCCTTAACGCCGTTTTCGTGGTAGAACTGCATGTTCTCGCGAAGTGCGCCAAAGTTAGAGAAAGGAGCGATGTAGTAACGGAAGTTTGTGGTGTAATCCCAAACGTAAATACGGTCGCAAATCTTTCCCCAGTTGATGAAGTCGGTGCGGAACTTAGCGGTTCTTGTCCAAGCTACGTTGTTGGGACCCTTTGCGTCGGGACACTCGGTAAAGGGATGCATAAAGCATACGCGAATGGAGCAAACGCGGATGCAAACATTTTCACGGGGAACAATGCCCTTGGGGGGTGTTTGTGTGTAGTTGTAAGCGAGGGTATCGATAATGAGGTCGGGATATTCATCTTCCAACTCTTCGGCAATTGCGTTAACAAAAACGAGAAGGTTGCCTGCGGTACCGCCGTTTTCAATATCACTGCTGTGGGAGTAAAGAGCATAAGAAGCCATGCAGTACTCGCACTTGCAGTATTCGTTCAGGTCATTTTGAGAAACAGATGCGATGTTCATTGTGGGGTCTTTTTCAAGAGCCGCACGCAGATTTTTGAGAACCTTTTGGTAGTTTGCCTGACCTTCGGGAGAATCCAAAGAGAGGCAGGGATTGGGAGAGGAGCCGCCACCTGTTTCGGTGAGGGCGCCGAGGGTGTGAACGAACAAGCCTGCGCCGTAGGTTACGGCTTCACCGTACTTGCCGCTCATATCGGCATTGTTGGTGTTAACGCCTTGCTTAACGCACCAATCGGAATCGCCGCCAACGCAGTTCCAGTTCATACGGCGAGATTCAAAGTAAGGGGTGTAGGAGAGAACCTCACCGTTTTCGATAATGATTTCGGTGGTGGGAACGGTTTCAAGACCGGGCATAAAGTAGCGAACGCCGCCCTTTTCTTCCAAGAACTTGTAAACACCATACAGAACGCCGCGCTCGTTGCCGCCAACAATGGTCATGCCGGCATTTTCGCCGCTAATGGTTGCATTGATGGTGAAAGAATCGTCTACCATAGAAGGGTCGATGGAGAGCGTGATGGGGAATGCACCGGTTTCAACAACCGAAATTTCCTTTTGAGTCAAATATTTTGCAAGTTCTTCACCGGCATAAATTTCGGATTCGGTAGAACCCAAAACAACAATGCTTACCTCGCTCAAAACGAGTTCGGTAGGTTCGGGAGTGGTGGTCTCTTCGGGAGTAGTCGTCTCCTCGGGGGTAGTGGTTTCATCGGGAGTAGTTGTCTCCACGGGAGCGGTTGTGCTCTCGGGAGTGGTGGTTTCCTCAGGGGTTGTAACAACAGGAGTTGTCTCTTCGGGAGTGGTTTGCTCTGCCGTTGTTTCCTCGGGGGTGGTAGCCGCCGGAGTGGTTTCTGTGGTTTCTTGGGAGAAGAAACCGGAAAGCATATCGCAGGAAGTCATTAAGCAGGGGAAAAGCAGTGCCGCGATAAGCAAAAAGATGAGTGATCTTTTCATAATCGTTTCTCCTAATATGCGTATTTTTTTTGAGAGTGGTTTATTTTCCGTATTTCCAAAAGCAGGGGCTCTTGGAGATGTCGGATTCGGGAAGCACGTTGTATTGACCTTCTTTCCAAGCAACGTTTGCGGCTTTGGCATCGTCAATCAACTTTTGTGCGTCCTCTGCGTTGGGACGCAAGAAGAGTTTTGTCAATCTCCACTGCATCATCGAGCGTTCAACAAACTCCAGTCGGTCGCCTGCAAGGGAGAGCGCTTTTGTCCAACATTCATCAAAGAGTGCTTCGTGCTCAAGATATTCTTCGCGTGTAATGACTGTAAAGGGGTGGTCATAAATGCCTTGACCGCACACAGCACCACCAACCGATTCATCGGCTTTGTTAATTCTAAATCCACCGTTTGCGGCAAGCTCTGTTGTCTTGTCGATAAAGGTGCGAATGTATTCCCAACCCTCGCCGTAGTAAGCTTTGAGGAACTCATCCATGTGGGTGTAGTATTCTTCTTCGCTCATATAAGGATCCCACATCAGCTTTGCCAAAAGGTAAGCGCGCAACTCACCAAACTCACCCGAGGGGGTTTGACCGTTGCCTTGCGGGAACATAGAAACGACGTTGTTTTCGGCAAAGAACTTCATGTTCTTGTGCAAAACACCAAAGTTGGGGAAGGTGGAAATGTAGTAATGGAAGTTGGTGGTGTAATCCCAAATGTGGAGCTTGTCACAAATTTTGCCCCAGCCAACCAAGTCATCATACAGCTTTTTGCCCTTGGGGCAATCCTCTTTTTCAAGCGGATGCGTAAAGCAGCAGCTGATAGAGCACAAGCGAATGCAAACGTTTTTGTGAGGCTTTGTAATTTTGGGCGTTTTTTGCGTGTACTTGTACGCAAGCGTATCCACAATTACGTTGGGGTAATCCTTTTCCAAATCCTTTGCAACCGCATTGACAAAGCGGAGGAAGGGACCTGCGGGGCTACCTTCTTCTTCTTCCAATCTGCGGCAGTTGGGACACAAGCAATGACCCTCAAAGTCATTTTGCGAAACCGACACAATGTTGATTTCGGGGTTTTCTTCGAGCGCTTTGCGAACGTTTTTGATAACGGTGGCAAGCACTTCGGGGTCTGTCATGCAAGGATTGGTGCCGTAAGCCGGATAGGGGTAGGTGGTTTCGGCAAGGAAGTTGATTGTGTGCACAAACAGCTTTCCATAGTTTAAACGGGAGCCACCAAGGTGCTCATCCAACTTGACGTCGCAGTTGTTAACTGCATTTTTGACGCACCAATCGGCACTTTTTTGAATGCTGTGCCAAGTCAGGCGACGCGCCTTCATAGCAGGGTTGTGCTCAAGCACCAACCCTTGGGGGATGATGACATCCCCCTTTTGGCAAAGTTCCAGGGTGGGTGTAAAGAAGCGAACGCCTGCGTATTTTTCTAAAAAGTTGTAAACACCGTAGAGTACGCCGTTATTGTCACCGCAAATAGTCATACATTTGTCGGTGGCTTCAATGCGGTAGCTGTCTTGTGCAAGAGAAGCATCAACGGTAATGGAAATTGCAAATCCGTCGGGAGCGATGGTAACGCCCTTTTTTTGCAGATATTTCGAAAGTTCCTCGGCGGCATAAAGAGCGGTTGCTTCGTTACTTGGTGTGATGCTTACACAGGTTAGCGTTGTTTTCATGGTTTTCTTTTCTTGTTTTATTGAGTGATTATTTACCGTACTTCCAGTAGTAGGGGCTCAGAGAGAGGTCGGATTCGGGAAGCACGTTGGGGTTACCTTCCTTCCAAACAATGCCTGCAGCCTTTGCCTCGGCAATAAACTGCGCAGCTTCCTCGGCGTTGGGGTGCAGGTAAAGCTTGGTCAATCTCCATTGCATTTCGGAGCGTTGAACGTACTCAAGGCGGTCGCCTGCAAGTGCCTTTGCGGTTTCCCACAGCTCGTTGAAGTAAGCTTCGTTGTCGAGGTATTCTTGACGGGTGATTGCAGTGAAGGGATGGTCATAGATGCCTTGACCGCAAACTGCTTTGCCCTCGGTTTCGTCACTGTTGACGTGATAACCACCGTTTGCTGCAAGCTCGGAGGTCTTATCGATAAATGCACGAATGGATTCCCAACCCTCGCCATAGTAAGCGGCAAGGAACTCGTTCATGTGGCGGTTGTATTCTTCTTCGCTCATGTAGGGGTTCCACATCAGTTGTGCCAGCAGATAGCAACGCAATTCTGCAAACTCACCGGAAATACCTTGGCTGTTACCTTGGGGGAACATGGATACTACGTTGTTTTCAACAAAGAACTGCATGTTCTCGCGAATGGTGAACAGGTTTGCAAAGGTGGAGATGTAGTAGTGGAAGTTGGTGGTGTAGTCCCAAACGTGAATGTTATCACAGATTTGACCCCAACCAACGATGTCATCGTGGAACTTCTTGCCCTCTTCACACTCGGGGTTGTCGAGGTTGTGGGTGAAGCAGCACTTGATGGAGCACAAACGAATGCAAATATTCTTGTGGGGTTTTGTGAGCTTGGGAGGGGTTTGGGTGTACTTATACGCCAAGGTATCAATGATAACGTCGGGATATTCATCCTCGAGTTCTTCTGCAATGGCGTTCAAGAAACGAATCCAAGAGCCTGCGGGGCTGCCTTCTTCCTCATCAATCTTTGTGCAGTTGGGGCAGTGGCAATAGCCCTCGTAGTCGGATTGAGAAATGGAAATGATGTTGATGTTGGGGTTCGCTGCCAAAGCGTTGCGAACGTTTGTGAGAACCGTGTTGTAAATTTCGGGGTCGGTCAAGCAGGGGTTAGTAGCGTATACAGGGTAGGGATAGGTGGTGCCGGAGAGGGCGCCGATGGTGTGAACAAAGTATCCGCCGTAATCAAGATATGCACCGCCGTGCATTTCGTCAAGCAGAGTATCGCAACCGTTAATGCCTTGCTTTACGCACCAATCGGCACTGGTACCTGCAACTGCCCAAGTCAAGCGGCGGTTGCTAAAGGGAGGAACGTAATCCATCAGTGTTCCGTGAGGAATGATGATGGGATCCTCGGTCTTGGTTTCCAGAGTGGGGGTAAAGAAGCGGTAGCCTGCATAAGATTCCAAGAACTTGTAAACGCCATACAGAACACCGCGCTCGTTGCCGCCGCAAATGGTCATGGTTCCGTCTTTCAAATTTGCATCGATTTTAAAGCCGTCCATCTTGAGGGAAGAATCGATAGAGATGGTAATTTGCAAGCCGTCTTCTTCGTTTGCAACGCCCTTTTGTTGCAAATAGTAAAGCAGTTCGGTAGCGGCATACAGCTCAGAGGAGCTCTCGCCGTAGGTAACGTTGACAGATGTCAAGGTGATGGGATCAAACTCTTCTTCGGGAGGAGTGGTGGTTTCCTCGGGGGTAGTGGTTTCTTCGGGAGTAGTCTCCTCGGG
>JAZOMJ010000004.1:0-12816 GCA_045653865.1 Eubacteriales bacterium | reverse complement strand
CCGTCGAAAACGGCAAGGATGAGTTCGGCATCTTCAAGTGCCTTGCGTGCGCGGTCAATGCCGATTTTTTCAACCACGTCATCGGTCTCGTGCAAGCCTGCCGTATCGAACAAACGAAGCGTTACGCGGCCAAGTGCGGCGGTTTCTGTAAGCACGTCGCGCGTGGTTCCCTCAATATCGGTAACAATGGCGGCATCGCGGCCGACAATGCAGTTATAAAGAGAACTTTTGCCAACGTTGGGCTTGCCGCAAATAACCGTGGGGATGCCCTCGGCAATGGCGTGACCGGTGCGATAGGTGTCAAGCAGTTTTTCCACACGTGCGGTGCAATCGGCAAGAGATGCTTCCATTTCCTCGCGGCTCATTTCGGCAAGATCCTCGTCGGGATAGTCGATTTTGGCATACACCGAAGACAAAACCGCACACAATGCATCGTAAATCTCGCGACATTTGCGCTCTACGCGACCGTCGGTGCCTGCGTGCGCCAAGGTCAGTTGCTCACGCGTTTGTGCTTCCAAAAGATCTCCGAGAGCCTCGGCGGCAGAAAGCCCCATTTTGCCGTTTAAGAATGCGCGGCGTGTAAATTCTCCTGCCTCGGCAGGACGTGCACCCGCCGCAAAGCAAGCGGTGAGCACCGTTTGCGTCAGCAAAACGCCACCGTGGCAGCAAATTTCTACAGTATCCTCACCCGTAAAAGATGCAGGTGCGCAAAAAACAGTTGCAAGACCGTTGTCGATTTCGTTCCACGCTCCCCTATCGTCGGGGGCATAGATAGAGCCAAAAATCGCAGTACGGGGTGCATATTCGGATAATTTTTTGCCGCTTTTGGGCAAAAACACTTTTTCGCACACAGATATAGCATCGGGACCGGAAATGCGCAACAACGCAACTCCGCCCTTTCCTCTTGCCGTACTGATAGCGGCAATGGTATCTCCAATAAACATACTCTACCTCTTTACAGTTAAAACTTTTGTTAAAACAATTGCTTACTCATTGTTAAAAGAGCAAGTAGAGCGATTGCCTTTCAGCCTCCCCTGTGCAAGGGGAGGTGGCATTTTCGCAAGAAAATGACGGAAGGGTTGGTTCTATCTTTTTTGTCTACATTAATTAAAGCCAACCCTTCAGTCAGTCTATCGACTGACAGCTCCCCTTACACAGGGGAGCCTTTTTTGTTTCATCCGCTTTCAATTATACCTTGAATATTTTGAAACTGCTCATCTATCAAACAAATAATTATAGCAAACCTAAAATAAGGGGGAGAGCGAACCTGGCACTTAGCGGGTTCTCTCTCCCCATCATGCGCTGGGCGCAGATTTTGTTGGATTATTCTTCGGTGGATGTTGCCTTGCTATCGTCCAGGAACATAACAACGCGGCGGTTGTTCTCGGAGCCGATAGAATTGGTGGAAACGCCCTCAACGTGTTGAATCTCGGAGTGAATGATTCTTCTCTCGTAGGGGTTCATGGGTTCAAGCATTACGCTCTTCTTGTACTTGATAACCTTTGCAGCCATACGGCGAGCGAGTGCTCTCAGAGTTTCCTCACGCTTTGCACGGTAGCCCTCGGTATCGAGAGTAATCTTTACGTAGTCGTGCTTTTCGCCCTTAATCTTTTTGTTAGCGGCAAGGTTTGCAAGATATTGCAGGGAATCCAAGGTTTCACCGTGGTGACCGATAAGAAGACCTGCGCCCTCACCGTCAACGGTGATAAGGATATCATCGTTGCTGCCTTCTTTTTTGGCAACGGTCAAGGAAAGTTCCATATCCTTAACAACCTGCTCGATGAAAGCAAGTGCGATATCAGCACCGCCAAGAGTGTAGGTAGCGCTTACCTTTGCCTCGGTTGCACCAATGCCAAGGAAGCCGCGCTTGCCCTCTTCCAGTACTTCAAATTCGATATTTTCAATGGCTACGCCAAGTTCAAGGGCAGCCTTTTCCTTTGCTTCGTCAACGGTTTTAGCCGTTACAATCAATTCTTTTTTCATTGTTTTATATTACCTCATTCGTTGTTCGTAGTGTCGTCTGTTTCGGTGGTCTCTTCGGCAGATGCTTCTTCTTTTCGGTCATCCTTCTTCAGGAGTGCCTTGCCAAAGGGGAGCTTTTGTGCTCTTTCTGCTGCCTCGGCTTTTTCTTGCTTTTCTTTTTCTTCAAGAGCAGCCTTACGCGCCAAACCGCGCTCACGAGTATCTTCAAAGTCCTCGTCATCGATATAGTGCAAGGAACGAACCGCTCTCACCTCACCCGAGGATTTGGTTTTGTTAATCTTCTTTTGCGTTCTGCCTGCCATTTCGCGCTCTGCAGCCTTGTAGTCCTCTTCAGAGAACTTGGGAAGCGGCATAACACGAGACATAATGAAGGATTTGAGCAAACCAACCCAGCTACGGAATGCCCAGTATACACCGATAACAGAAGGAACTGCCATGGTGAAGAATGCGGACATTGCGGGCATGGTAACATCCATCATAGTATTGGAGCAAGCTTGTTGACGTGCATCAATACCATCGTTGGTGGCAGGTTGATACATGAACTTGCGGTTGAGCTTGGACGAGAAGAAATAGGTGACAAAGGTCAGTACGGGAACCAGCATCAAAATGAGATTATCCCAACTGGGTGTCAAACCAAAGTTCAAGTTGCCAATGTTAAAGTTGGGGATGTTGCCAACAGCCTTCTCAAGAGACAGCATTGCTTCCTCAGAGAAAACATAATATTGGAATTGACCCAAAGCATCGACAATATTGTCACCGCTCTCTTTGAGCAAGGACAAAAGCTCGATAGTACCACGGCTGGAGGCAATGTTCATACCAAGACCGCCTGCCGCAGGGGATGCGGTTGCAAAGGTGGTAAGTGCCGCAGTTACATTTGCACTTTGACCGAGCACGTAATGCAACGGGTCCATAACAATGTTATAAAGTGCCATAACAATAGGCAATTGAATCAAAAGCGGCAAACAACCGCTGTAGGGGCTGAAATTCTCACGTTGATAAAGCTCTTGAATTTCAGATTGCATTTTTTGCACAGTGGGTTGGTCGTTACGTCCCTTGTACTTGTTCTTGATAGCCATCTCCTTGGGACGGAGAGTTGCTTGCTTAATGGAATTCTTTTGTTGCTTGATGGAGAAAGGCATCATCAAGATTTCAATTACAATTGCAAACAAGCAAATACCAACAACGTAAGAGCCAAAGCCGAGGTAGGTGGTAATCCAATTCAAAATTTTACCGATAACTACCAATACGTTATCAAGGAAGTTACCCTTTTCAACGTCAACGGTTTGACGGAAAGCTTCAAGCAAGGAATCCACGTCAGCGGCATTCAATTTGCCAATCACCTCGGTCAATTCGCCCTCGCTCATAACAGTAGCGCCCGATACGGTAGATGCAATTGCGTTTGCTCTTGCAACAACGTTCTTTGCCGCCTCGAGGTTAAGACCCTTATCCTCTTTGAAGTTTGCGGCATTGCTATCGTCAAAGCCATCAGCGGTTACATCATAACCGCGTTTTGCCGCAACCAAGCCCTCACGTGCATCGAATGCATCCTTTGCACCGTAAGCGGCAGAAAAGATTTCGGCAATTTTTTGCAGTTGACTGTTTACCAAGCCATGCATTGCCATTTCTTCGGGTGTTTCCTGAATCAATGCCTTTTCGTCAAAGGAAAGCGTAGGTGTTGCTTGTTTGGTTGCACAACCAACAAGGGTTGTCAAAAGCAGTAAGATCGCCATCGTAATGGCGGCGATACGTCCTGTAAATTTCTTTGTTTTCATGTTTGGTTTCTTTCGCCGTATGGCGAAAAACTCCCTTCGTGTTTTTGGGATGTGCACCGTCTTTTCTGATTTTTTGCACGGTGCTGCAAAATCATTGTTTCTCGTTCTCGTCTCTTTCCAAACCGTATTCTTCCGGATAAAAATACTTTGTCATAGGAGCAACCTGATAGCGGCGATTCCAAAGCCCTTTTTCGGGCACGGGATCATATCCCGGTGCGCAGAATGGTTGACAGCGAAAAATTCGCATAGCTGTGAGCAACATTCCCACAATAAATCCGCGTTTTTGAAATGCCTGAATGGCATATGCCGAGCAGGTTGGGGTAAATCGACAGGTCGGTCTACCCTTGAGGGGTGAGAGATACTTTTGGTAAAGACGAACGAGCCATATACACAAGTGTTTCATTGTTCTCTGCTAGTGCTAAACATATCAAGTTTAGCAAAACCGCGACGTAATTCCCTCTCTACATCGGTGGACTTGATGGTAAGAATCCCCTCCTTGGGGGTAATCACCACAAGATAGCCTGTTTTGAGTTCGGGCTCTACCGCACGATAGCCTGCACGCAAAATGCGCTTGGCTCTGCTGCGCTGCACTGCCCCACCCACACGCTTGGTAACACTAACACCAAAACGGTTGTACGCTTTTTTTTCGGGATTTTCTTTTTTGAGCCGCTTTGCCGCATAGTCGCGCAAAACGAACACCGAAACATACTGCCCCGAATAACGTGCACCCCGTGAGAAGGTCTTGTTATACAAATGATGTTCCTTTAATGTTGTGTACTTCATTGGCTCTTTCCTCTGGCTTTAAGTTTTGCTTCCGTCATTGATTTTTGAAAAAAATTAAAAAAATTAGAAAAATAAAAAATGCGAGTGTTCGCCAAACAAACAAAAACGCCGACAGCGCGAACGCGCAAGGCACGCTTCACAGCAGTCGGTGTTTTATGTTGGAATTGTCGCCCACTTTGGGCAAGCAATTAGTAGGTCAGTCTCTTTCTGCCCTTTGCGCGTCTTCTCTTGAGTACGTTTCTGCCATCAGCAGTCTTCATTCTCTTTCTGAAGCCGTGCTCCTTTTTTCTTTGACGCTTTTTCGGTTGGTAAGTTCTGAGCATCGTTTTGCACCTCCTTAAGATTAATCGGAAGCGTTTCACACTTTCAAGCCTGGAATACGCTTTTTACACAATGACACGTCATATTATAACCGATTCTTTCCTTTTTGTCAAGAGTTTTTTGAAAATAATTCAAAATATTTTCCACTTTTTTATTCTATACGCGCGCGAGGAGCCATTTACGCCTCTTTAATAGCGTTTTCTTGCTTGCCCTTTCGGTATTGTTTTGTCCAAGTCACTACCGATTGCGACACGCGGAACAAGCTATATGCCGCCATAATGACGTAATTGAGGTTAGCTACGTTCTCTACACAAATCAAAATCCACATCGTTAAGTTTGCAATTGCAGAAATCAAATTGTAATAGGGTGTTTCCACATAACGCAAAAGTCCCAACACGGTAATTACAAGACCGATGACGAACAAGAAAATATCCAGCGTGACCTGCTGTTGCCCGCCACCAAAGAACGGCAACAAGAGCCAATAGCAAAGCTGACACCCTACAACGGTGGAAGCAATTACCACTACTTCCCCACGCCAGCCGAGCGTGCGAAGCTTGGTGGAGTTGCCGTCGGCATGCTTCTTCCAGTTAAAGAAAGAAAACAGTTGGAGCGGCATGGAAACCAGCAAACAGTTGATCACCGAAAAATACAATCCCTCGGTAAAAAATCCAATGCCGTAGAATGCCGCGTTGAGTCCGCCAATCAAAAAGGAGCGACGGTCAACACGTGCACTGAGCAACAAAATAATAAGCGTGTTGAGGGTTGGCAAAACCTTATACCACTTTTGTTTGAATACAAAGGCACAAACAAGAATGGAAACAGCACAAATGCCGATGGGCACCCATTCTAGCCATATTTTTTTATAATTGATGTTCTGTTTCATGTCAATATCTCCTCACGAACAAGGATTTACAAAATCAACATATTATAGCACAAAGCGTGTCATTTTGCAATAGCGTAATAGGACGATTTTTTTGCGTTTGTGTCCTGTTGGGATATGCCAAGGTGAAAAAGAAAATCTTTCTCGCTTCAAAGCAAATTTCTCTCTTGACGGACGGCGCAAAAAATGGTATAATGATAACAGAATTTGCAAAGAAAGGAGACGGAGCATTTGGAACCCATCAAAGAAGCCGATTTTCGAAAAGAACTGAAAACCAATCCCCGTGCGGGCTATCTCTTTTTTGGCGATGAGGATTACCTCAAGTCTTTTGCCGTCAAGCAGGCGAGAGAGTTGATTTGTCCCGACCCCACCTTTGCGTTTTTTAACGAAATTCATTTGGATGCTATGGATTTTGAGGCGCAAAAGCTGATTGATGCGCTGATGCCTCTGCCGATGATGTCCGAGAAGAAATTGGTCATTCTTTCGGGGCTGAATTTCAACTCGATGCGCCAAAATGAAATCGACGATTTTTGCGATGCCCTTTCGGCTCTGCAAGACTACGACTACAATATGCTCATTGTCAGCGTAGCCGCCGACCATCTCAATGCGGGCATTCTGCCAAAGCGCCCTTCCCCACTCCTGAAACGGCTGTCGGAATATCTAACCCCCGTTCATTTTGAGCGTTGCTCCACCGCAAAGCTTGCCGCTTGGGTGCAAAAACACTTCGCACACAATGGCATTGAAGCTTCCCCCGCGCTCTGCTCGCTCCTCCCCGAATACTGCGGACACAGTATGTATATTCTTGCAAACGAAATTGACAAGCTCAGCTTTTATTTGCGCTATCACGAGAGAACGGTTGCCGATGAGGAAACCATGCGCCACATTTGCACGCCTGTCAACGAATACGACACCTACGCCTTTACCAATGCCATTATGGCAGGTCGCACCGAGGAAGCACTCGCTATTCTTGCCGACTATCGCTTCCGCCGCGCTGACCCCATTCGCATTTTGGCTGAGGTGGCAGGCACCGTTTGCGATATGACCACCATTCGCGCAATGACCGCAGAGGGTGCTCCCACCAGCGAGATTTGTGCGGCGTTTAAGCCTGCTTGGCACGAATATCGCGTAGGACTTTATCAAAAGAGCTTGCGACAGATTTCGGAAAAACGTTTGCGCAACGCAATGGAGCTTTGCCTCGAAGCAGACCACGCCCTCAAACTCTCGCCGCAAGGCTACACCGCTCTTGAACAACTGATTTGTAAATTTTAATTTTGGAGATACGTTATGGCTAAATTATACTTTAAATATGGCGCAATGGGTTCTTCCAAAACCGCAAACGCGCTCATTACTCGATTCAATTATCAAGAACGCGACATGAAGGTTTGGCTCATCAAGCCTTCTATCGATAACCGCGACGGCGCCAATATCATTCGCTCGCGCATTGGCCTTGAGGCTGTTGCCGACGTCATCACACCCGATGCCAACATCCTTGCCCTCTTTGAAGAAAGCCACCGCGACTGCGACGTTATCATTACCGACGAGTGCCAATTCTTCACAACCGAGCAAATCGATCAGTTGCGCAAAATCGTTGACGATTATGACCTGCCCGTTATGTGCTTTGGTCTGCGTACCGACTTTTTGACACATCTCTTCCCCGGCAGTTTGCGCCTGTTTGAGGTCGCCGACTCCATTACCGAAATCAAAACCATCTGCTCCTGCGGTAGCAAAGCAACCGTTAATGCCCGTATCGACGGCGACGGAAACGTTGTTACCACCGGTAGCCAGATCCTCATCGGCGGCAACGACTCCTACATCGCTATGTGCCACAAGTGTTGGAAAAAAGCCGCTAATCAAGAATAAGAGAGAATGGGGGGAACTTCTTGCGAAGAAGTTCCCCCCACGCCCCCTTCAAGAAATCTCGCACAAAGGGGCAAAAATAGAGTTTTTCGTTTACGGATGGACAGTCGGCGCGCGCACAAGACGCGCTTTTGCTACCGCGAGCGGCTAGGGACCACCGAGACCCTATCCGCTAAGAAAATTCATTTACAAAAAAAGGACCGTCGAGGACGCCGGTCCCTACAAGAGACAATAGAGGGATAGCAAGTGCGCTATCCCTTTTCTTTATTTTTTTGTTAGAGAGTTTTTTGGAAAGGGTGCGGGAAAACGCTTTTTTCTCAGAAAAACAACGCAACGTTCCGTTGCTATGATAATATTTCGCGAGCGAAATATTATGGTTTTCCCGCAATCATTCAAAAAATTATTCAGCTACAAAAATAAACGGATAAATATCCTGACCGCCGTCGATGAAATAGGATTCGACTGCGGGATATGCTTTTTGGATGTCGGCTTGGAGAGCAGATTGCTGTTCGGGCGTTGCATCCTTACCGCAGAAAACGGTGAGCATAAA
Source organism: Eubacteriales bacterium (assembly GCA_045653865.1). Lineage (GTDB taxonomy): Bacteria > Bacillota > Clostridia > Oscillospirales > CAG-272 > UMGS1865. Next base: position 4,670 of record JAZOMJ010000004.1, on the reverse strand, counting down.
TTTATCGCCATCCAGAATTTTTGCCACAAGTCCCATAGCCGCAAAGTGCTGATTGGGAATAGAAAGGACGATTTCTTTTCCGATAATGCCGATGGTGTCACCGTTTTTAATGGTAACGCCATTGATTTCGGCATCGCGAATAGAGGGCGAGACATAACCTGCGGTTACGCGGCCGAGCGCTTCAGTCATCTCGTTGGCAATCTCTTCAGCATCCTCGCACTCAAAGTTTGCAGTGGAAAGAGCCACGTAGCCCGAGCCGATGTTCTTGCTGGGAATCACGTGAATTTTTGCCGCGGTGTAAATCTCAGCCGCTTGCTGTGCCGCCATAAAAATGTTGCCGTTGTTGGGGAAAACAAAAATATGCTCGGCATTTACCTTGGCAAACGCATCTAAAAAGTCGTTTGTGGAGGGGTTTTGTGTTTGACCGCCCTCAACAACCTCATCGGTTCCGAAATCGCGGTAGAGTTGTTCGATGCCGGGGCCTGTGCAAACGGCAACCACGCCATACTTTTTGGCGGGTTTTGCGGGTGCGGCAGGGGCTTCTTCCTTTACGGGAGCAGAAGTTTCTCCCTTATCCTCTTCTACAACAGAACTGTGTTGGAGAGACATATTTTCAATCTTCACCTTCAAAAACTCTCCAAAGGTGCGGCAGTGACCGAGAACCTTTTCAGGAGTGAGGGTGTGCACGTGAATTTTTACAATGCTATCGGTTTGGAAAGCCACAACCGAATCGCCAACAGATGCCAAAAACGCCTTGAGCGCTTCAATATCGAAGGTTGCAATGTTGATTTTGGAGTTCTGCAAGCGAACAAGAAGCTCGGTGCAGTAGCCGTAGGTCATTACGCTATCGGGTCCAAAGCCGTCGAGATCGGGTTCGGGAATCGCTTCGTTTTTCTTGCCTTCGGTCAGCTTAGCAAAGCCCTCTTCATCAAGAAATTCTTCACCGTTGAGAACACGGTTAAAGCCATCCATAATATAGAAAAGTCCTGCTCCGCCGCTATCAACAACGCCAGCCTCGCGCAAAACCGAAAGAATTTCGGGGGTACGCTCCAAGGATGCGTGCATCTCGCCTACGAGATCGTTGAACAAGGTTTGAATGGTGCTCTCGGGAGTAATGCGAGAGACGGCATATTCTACCGCCTCGCGTGCAACCGTGAGAATGGTACCCTCGGTAGGTGTCATAACCGACGTATACGCCTGCTTGACTCCGCGCTGCAATGCGCGACCGAATACCTCGGGGTCGGCTTGGTCAAAGCCCTCAATGCCCTTTGCGGTTCCTGCAAAGAACTGCGAAAGAATAACACCCGAGTTGCCGCGTGCGCCAAGAAGCATACCGTGTGAGAATGCCTTCATAACGTCGGCAAGGTTGTCGGATTCCAAATTTTCGATAGCGGCAACACCGCTCTCGATGGTCATGCGCATATTATCACCCGTATCTCCGTCAGGAACAGGAAATACGTTGAGTTTGTTTACTTCTTCGGCATTGGAGCGCAGCTGCAAAGCACCCCCCTTTGCCATTTGGGAAAGTAAAGATCCCCCCATCACCTTGATGCCTTGCCATGCCGGCTTCTTTTTGGCGTTGGAATCCTTTGCGGCAGCGGCACGCTCGGCCTTTTTTTGTTCTTGCATCTTCTTGGTTGCATCTTGCACCTTGATGATGGCTACGGCCGTTTGATGTACGCTGGTTTTTGCCGCTTTTTTAACAGTTGTTGCGGCTTTTTTTGCGGTGGAAGCCGCAATTTTTGCTACATCTTCCTTGGTTAAAGGTTGCTTTGCCACAGGTTTTGCAGATAACTGCGGCACCGCTTTTTTATTATCTTCTGCCATAGGTTATCTCCTTAATAGTAGGTGGAACTGCACCGCTTGGTGCATGTTTTATCTTGCGTCAGCAACAAAGAAGAGCGCCAAGGTTCCGGGGCCGGAATGGGCACCGATTACGGGACCGACATCGGTAATGATTTGTACGTCGATGCCGTGTCTTTCTTTGAGCATATCGGCAAGCAGTTTAGCATCTGCCTCGCACGCGCTGTGCGAAATAAATACACTACCGCTCTCTTTGCAAGCGGCCTTTTCTGTGTATTTATCTGCCATAGCGGTAATTGCCGTTCTTCTGCCGCGCACCTTGGATACGGGAATGAGGTGTCCCTCGTTATCCATATAAAGCACAGGCTTGATGCCAAGCAGATTGCCCACAAATGCCGCTGTTGGACTAACGCGTCCGCCGCGCTTGAGGTAAACAAGATCGTCAACCGTAAACCAAATGCCCATACGGCTAACCAATTTGCGTGCAAAGGCTTCGGCTTCTTCAAGGGTGGCACCGTTCTTCTTTTGCTCCAAGGTCAAATAGACCATCAGGCCCTGACCGGCAGAAGCAGAAAGGCTATCGACAACAACAATTTTTGCCTCGGGATATTTTTCTTGAAGCTCTACCGATGCAATGCGTGCGGAATTGTAGGTGGTGGAAAGTCCCGAAGAAAAACCGATGTAAAGCACATCTTTGCCCAATTTGAGGGCGTTTTCTTCAAACATTTCGGCAAATGTCTCGGCATTGACAGCCGCGGTTTTTGCAACACCGCCTGCTCTCATTTTATCGTAAAATTCAGCAACAGACATATCGTCGTTGGAATACTCTTTCTCTTCTCCGTCAAAGCGGAATGTCAAACTGCGATACGGAACGCCCCACTCTGCCAAGAGTTCAGGCTTGATATCACACGCAGAATCGGTAAAAATAACGTAATCTCTCATAAATATTCTCCTTTTCTTGGCTTTTCAAAACCAGATCTATTTCGAGCCATAACTAAAATTAGGATGTATCCATTTTAAATATTTTACCATAAAATACTTGTTTTGTCAAGTAAATTCTGAAAATTCGCGCGTGCACACGCGCGCACGTGCGTGCGAGGGGGAATTCTCCCCCTCTCTTTTCTTCTTTTTAGTTCCCCATCCATTCCAAAATCTTAAACCGCGCGCGGTAAACCGGCTTGTCACTTTCGGTAATGATTTTATACTGCGTAGGTGTAAATCCAACCGAAATGCAAGCATCCTCGGCGGTTTGTTTCCCTACCGTTGCCGTATCAAGACAGAGTGGCGGAAACAAACAACACCACCAATTTTGCCCATCGGCTTCTCCGATTTCCACACGCATGGAAACGTACTCCCCTGCCGGAAAACAAAGACTATCATAGGTGCGTGTGGGATATTCCTCAAGCCCCATTTCAATGTGAACATCATCGTCAAAGCCTTGCTCGCACAAAACCGTTTGCGCCGTTTGGGTTAGGAGCTCGCGATTTTCCTCTAAGAGGAATACTGCTTCCTCTCTGGTTTGGCAATTTTGCAAAAGCGGAACGGTGACATGGAGAATCGCATCTCTGACCGCTAACTTGACCGCTTGGTCTTCTTCGCTATCCGAATTGGCGAGCACGTGCAAGCGCACCACCTTGTTGTAAATTTCTTCTTCTCCGTGCACCGGCAATACCCCCACAACAAGCAAGGCGAGTGCCGCAAGAATGGAGAGTGTAAGTATTCTTTTGTAAAACATAAAAAACCTCCCTTTTGGTTTTGGCATCATCAGCATTATCCAAAAAGGAGGTGTTTATTCATGTTTTCTTAAATTTGGTCAAAATGAATTACCGAAACAATGCGTTGCATCGCCTCTGCAATGTCGGTTGCCGTCAAGGTGCAACCTGCGGCTTTGGCGTGTCCGCCGCCATCAAACTTGCGGCAAAGTTCTGCTACGTCGTAGGCACCGTTGGAGCGAGCCGAAACGCGGAACTTGCCCTCGGGGAGCGGTTGGCGAATACAAAGTGCCACCTCAACGCCCGAAAGAGAGCGCGGAATATCGACAAGTGCGCCCAAATCTTCATCACCCAAACCGAGCGCGGCTTTGAGCGCATACGGAAAAGTAACAACCGCAATTTTGCCATCGGCAAAGAGCTCCATATTGGAAATTGCCGCCGACTGCGCACGCAAACGCTCCAAACTTTTGTTTTCAAACAACCGACGGTTGATTTCGGCACAATCGATGCCACTTGCTACCAGCTCTGCGGCACGCAGATGCGTTTTAGGTGTGACATTGGAATAACGGAAGCAACCTGTATCACCACTGATAGCGGCATACAGATCGATGCACATTTCCTCATCAATGACAATGCGCTCCTCGCTTGCCAATTTTTTAATCAAGTCGAAGATGATTTCGCCCGTGGCGGCGGCTCCCGAACGGATGTAAGATGCGGCACCGTATGCTTCGTTGCCTTCGTGGTGGTCAATCATCACATCCACACGATTGCCAAACGCTTCGGCAAGGGTGCCCATTTGCGAAAGAGATGCCGTATCAACACTGACAATGCGTGCAGGCTGAAAATCGGCAAGAACCGCATCGGTGAGCACACTTTCTTGGGTGTCGCTTGTCAAAAATTGCAAATATGCGGGAACTTCATCTTGGCAAATGCAACGCGCGGGAGAGCCGAGCTGACAGAGCAGGTTGCGAAGTGCAAATGCCGAACCCACGGCATCGGCATCGGGATTGCGGTGAAAAATAATGAGCTTGGTCTTAAAATTATGATAAACGGAGAACCTGATCTAAAAGAAATGGACGAGGGAGATTTCACCGTTCTTGCATCTGTTTTGGAGCTCATAGTATCAAGACAATATGAGAATTACGTAAAACGAAA
>JAZOMJ010000003.1:0-7260 GCA_045653865.1 Eubacteriales bacterium | reverse complement strand
CAAAGCCCTTTGACGTAGCCTACGAGTGCCGCAGTGAAATGTGCATGCACATGAAGGATGCAGGCATCGAAATCAACTACCATCACCCCGAGGTAGCGGCATCCGGTCAGTTTGAAATTGAGCCTCAGCTTGGCAAAATGTCCGAAATGGCTGATGCCACTATGATGATCAAATATATCATCCACAACACCGCTCTCAAGTATGGCAAGTCTGCCACCTTTATGCCCAAGCCCATCTATGGCGAAGCGGGAAGCGGTATGCACGTGCATATGCTCGTACTCAAGGATGGACAGCCCGTTTTCTCGGATGACAACGGCTACGCTCACCTGAGCCGCGAGGCGCACTATTTTATGGGCGGACTCCTGAAGCACATTCATTCCCTGTGCGCGCTCACCAATCCCAGCACCAACTCCTTCAAGCGTCTCGTTCCCGGCTTTGAGGCACCCGTAACCGTGGGATACGCAACCTCCAACCGTTCGGCGGTTATTCGTATTCCTGCCTATGCAAAGGCTCCCGACAAGCGTCGCTTCGAGCTCCGCAATCCCGATGCTACCTGCAACCCCTATTTCTGCTATGCGGCAATTCTGATGGCAGGTCTTGACGGCATCAAGAACAAGATCGATCCTCACGAAAACGGCTGGGGTCCCTACGATTGCAACCTCTATCATCTGCCCGAAGAAGAAAAGGCAAAGCTCAAGGGTCTGCCTACCTCTCTCGACGAAGCGCTCAACGCCCTCGAAGCCGACCACGATTACCTCACCGCAGGCGGCGTATTCCCCGAGGAGCTCATTAAGAACTTTATCAAAACCAAGCGCGACGAGTGCCGCCGTATGGCTGCTATTCCTCACCCCGCAGAATTTGAGCAATATTATAATCTGTAAGGTTTTGCGGGGGAACCTTTTTCGGCGAAAAAGCGTTCCCCCGCACCCCCTCCCAAAAGCTCTCTCACGAATATAATAAAATAGATTTGTTGCTGTGTGGATAGACGGTCGGCGCGAGTGTATCACTCGCTTTTGCTCTCGCGAACTCGCAGGGGCCACCGAGACCCTGCTCGTTAAAAAGAGTGTGTGAAAAAGTGCAAAATAAACTGTGGGGCGGGGGGCTTGCTCCCACCACCTAAAAAGTAGGGACTGGTCTCCGGGACGGTCCAAAAAACAAGCAAATTTTTGTGTACTCCAAACCAACTGATAGCCCTGCAAATTTACGAAAGGAGGTCAACACCTTGCAAAAAGAAAAGAAATTAAAGTTTTCCACCACGCAAACCATTTTGCTCAGCTTTTTTGGCATGATTTTGATTGGCAGTATTCTTTTGTCGCTTCCCATCAGCTCGGCAACGGGCAAGAGTGTTTCCTATCTTGATGCGCTCTTTACGGCAACCACGTCGGTGTGCGTGACGGGACTTGTTACGCTCCCAACCGTTTCCACTTGGAGCTTGTTTGGGCAAATTGTCATTCTTGTTCTCATACAAATTGGCGGTCTTGGTTTTATCGCCATTGTTTCGGGTGTTATGATTCTCCTGACGCGTCGCATGGGAATCGGGCACAAATTGCTCATTCAGGATGCGTTCAACCTCAACACAATGGAGGGGCTTTCCAAATTCATTCGCAACGTGCTCTTGGGCACGCTCTTCATTGAAGCAATTGGTGCGCTCCTTTGCATGGCGGTGTTTGTTCCGCAATACGGAGAGCGTGGTGTTTGGATAGCGGTATTCCATTCCATTTCCGCGTTCTGCAACGCAGGCATTGATATTCTCTCCGAAAACAGTTTGATGGATTATGCAACCAATCCCATTATCAACGCGGTGACTTCGGCACTCATTATTTTGGGTGGCATCGGCTACATTGTTTGGTGGGATGTGTTGCGCGTGATGCGCAGCGGTGCCATCAAAAAGGGAACCTTTTGGGCGCATCTGACGCTCCACAGCAAAATTGCCATCACAACCTCTGCCATTTTGATTTTTGGCGGCGGACTCCTCATTTTGATTTGCGAATTCAACAACCCCGCCACCATTGGCGAGATGTCGTTTTTTGACAAAATACAAGTTTCGCTCTTCCAATCTGTCACCACACGCACCGCGGGGTTTGCGAGTGTTCCGCAGGAAAATCTGCGCGACACCACGTCTATCATTTCTATGGCGATGATGCTTGTGGGCGGCTCTCCCGTAGGAACCGCAGGCGGATTGAAAACGGTCACCATTGCCGTTCTTGTCTGTTCGGCATTTGCCACCATTCGCAACAAGCGAGAGGCAACGCTCTTCCACAGACGCGTCTCGTCGGGCTCCATTCGTCGAGCGGTAGCGGTGGTTGTCAACTTTGGTTGCATTGCTCTTGTCAGCACCACCTTGCTGGCGGCGGCAACGGGAGCCGATCTGTTAGACGTTGTTTATGAATCGGTCAGTGCCATTGCCACAGTTGGACTTTCGCGTGGATTTACGGGCAGCCTCAATGCGTGGGGCAAATTGATTGTCATTCTTACGATGTATCTTGGCAGGGTGGGGCCTATTTCCTTGGCGGTTGCTCTCGGTAGTCAAAATGAAAGCCAGAATGTAATTTCCGAGCCCGAAGAGGACATCAGTATTGGATAGCAGAAAGGAAACAATTATGAAAAAAAAGAAAACATATGCCGTGTTTGGCCTTGGCCGCTACGGTCAAGCGGTTGCCACCGAATTGGTAGAGGGAGGCATGGAGGTGCTTGCCGTTGATATTCACCAAGAAATTGTCAACGATTTGGCGGCGAAGCTTCCCATTTGCAAGTGTGCCGATGTCAGCGACCCCGAAGTGATTGCGCGTCTCGGCATTGCCGATATCGATACGGTCATTGTTTGCATGGCAAGCAATCTTGAGGCAAGCGTTATGGCCATTACTCTTTGCAAAGAGGCGGGCGTAAAGAATGTGGTTGCCAAGTGTGCCACCGAAATGCACCAAAAAATCCTTTTGCGTGTGGGAGCCGATGAGGTTGTGTTTCCCGAAAAGGAATCGGGCGTGCGCCTTGCCAAAAATCTGCTTTCTTCGGGATTTATCGATATGATCTCTCTTTCCAAAGATACCTCTATGGTTGAAATCGAGGTCAAGCCCGAATGGGTTGGCAAAAACCTGATTGAATTGAATCTGCGCAAAAAATACGGCTTCAACATCGTTGCTTTGCGCGAGGACAAAAAGGTAACGGTGGATATTGACCCCGAGGTGCCCCTCGAAAAGGATGTTACCCTGATTGTGTTTGCTAACACAACCAAACTTGCAAAATTCAAATAAGCTGATGTTCGGCGGGGGATTGCAATTGCAAAAAAAATGTTGCAATTTCTTCCAATATATGTTATAATAGAATCAGGAACTACCCAACAATACCCGAAAGGAGATATATTATAATGAAAAAACGCTTTATGATTGCACTCTGTTGCTTTGTATTGCTTATCAATTTGCTTCCCATTGTTCCTATGGCAGAAACGGTGAGCGGTGCAGAGATTGCGCAAGAGCTTTACTATTGTCGCGAGCAACTCAAAACAATGGACAACAGTGCAGCGCTTCTCTTTGCCTATGACAACCTTGTAGCAGGTATTGACGCCTGCGCCGAAGAAATTATTATCAGTAACAACCAGTATAAGCTTTCCTCCGAGGAATTTGAAATGGTGCTGGAAGCGACTCGACGCGACCACACCGAGCAATTTTGGATGGGGAGCAGTTACACCCATCGTTCCGGCGACGGTGTGCTTTGGTCAATTCAGCCTACCTATACTATGACGGGTGCCGATCTGCAAACCGCCCGCACCGCATTTAATGCAGCAATCAATACTTTCGTAGATGCGCTTGATCCCGATATGAGCGAGTACGAAATCGAGAAAGCATTGCACGATATGATTGCTATTAGAGTGGATTACGTCAGCACGCCCAATGCGCACAACGCCTATGGTGCTCTTGTTGAGGGCAAGGCGGTTTGCGAGGGTTATGCCGAGGCATTTCAATGCTTGTTGCAACGCGTAGGCATTCAATCTGTCGAAATTTTCGGCTATGGCATCAATCCCACCACAAAGCAGGGAGAGCCCCACGCTTGGAATGCGGTTCGCATTGATGGCAAATATTATTTGGTCGACACAACTTGGGACGATCAAAGCACATTGATTTCCTATGCTTATTTCAATCAAACCTCTGCAGTTCTTGGCGAAGACCACCAACAATGGCGCGTTGGTCGCAGAGCCGATGGCACGGATTTGAATTGTGAAGTTTTCTCTCTCCCTGTATGCACCGCAACCGAGGCAAACTATTTTGCTAAAGAAAATTTGCGTATTTCTACCTATACCATAGAATCGGTTGGCGAGCTTTTGAAAGAAAATAATTTTTCTGTCAGCGTTTACGTTGAATCCGATGCAGCCGCATTTAAGAGTTGGTACGAAGCAAACATTAGCCGCATTGCAAGCAAAGCAGGTGTTTCGGGTGCATTTACATACGGCACCACCGTTGTTGGGCGCGAAGTGCGTCTTTTCATCAACTCCTGCACACACGAGCAACGCAAAGAAGTTGCAGCAAAGAATCCCAGCTGTACCGAGAACGGTAACATCGCTTACTACATTTGCCAAAACGCACAATGTGGCAAGTGGTTTACCGACGCCGAGTGTAAATCCGAAATCTTTACCAAAGAGAGTGTTATCGTTCTTTCCATCGGACATGATTGGTCGGTGAAAGATACCAAAAATGAAAACACACTTCTCAGCAAAGCAACCAATTGTGGGGAATATGATACCTACAAATATATTTGTGCCGTTTGCGGTGAGATCAGCGACACCTACACCTTTACCACCGAGGCAGGCGCACACGTTGATGCCAACGAGGACGGTGTTTGCGACCTTTGTCGCGATGGAAAAAAACCTTCTATTTTGGATAGCATGATCGGTGGCGTGATAGGAGACGGTGAAGAAGCAGGATTGTTGGATATCATTTTGGCAAATCCTTATCTTCTTGGCGGTGGCGGCGCCATTTTGCTCGTGGTCATCATCGTTATCATCAATCGCATTAGAGGATAATCGATTTATCCCACATTCAACTATCATTTTTACCAAAGGGGCTGTCTCACTTAGCGCAGAACAAAAGCCACGCGAATAAGACAACCCAAATTTCATTAAGTTTTGTAGCAATTTGATAAAAATGTTGAAATCCGCCGAGAAAAACTCGACGGATTTCTTCGTTTTTATGTGGCTTTTTAGTCGCGCTCGCCCTCTCTGCCGTACCTTTGTACGGCGACGATAGGCCGATCACGCCTTCTGCATCAAATTTAGACAGCCCCTTTTTGTTTGCTTTAAAGGGGGCGGGGAAAGAACAAGAGGCGTTTTTTGTCGATTTGACGAATTTTTGCTCTTTCAAAAAAACCAAAAAAATAAAAAAATGAATTTTTTTACAAAAAACTCTTGACAAATGGCAAAAAAGGTGATAAAATAGTAAACTGCATTATAATCGCTCGTATTGTGGACTCTTTGGTATAAGAGGCAAAATGCATTATCGTCATTTTGCACAAATACCGGATGTCAAAAAGGCTCCGCAAAGCGACTGTGATTTTTTCCAAGCGTTATCATGATTGAATGGAGTGATTGAATTAATGATCAATTTAAAAGATCAAAAACTTGGTCAGAACACAAGAAAAAGCTTCTCCAGAACTCGGTTTGATTATCCCCTGCCGAATTTGGTAGAAATTCAAACCAAGTCCTACGAATGGTTCAAAAAGGAAGGCTTGATGGAGGTTTTGAGAGACGCCTCTCCCATTACCGACACCTATGGCAATCTCGTTATCGAGTTTGTTTCCTATACTTTGGACGAGGAGCATCCCAAGTACCCTGTTGAGGAGTGCAAGGAGAGAGACGTAAACTATGCGGCTCCCCTTAAGGTAAATGTTCGCCTGACCAACAAGCAAACAGGCGAGGTCAAGCAGGCTGACATCTTTATGGGTGATTTCCCGCTTATGACCGAAACCGGTACCTTCGTCATCAACGGTGCAGAGCGTGTAATCGTTTCGCAGATTATCCGTTCGCCCGGAATGTACTACGCTTCCGAAATTGATAAAGCAGGTAAAAAGACCTATGCTTCCACCGTTATTCCTTACCGTGGCGCATGGCTCGAATATGAAATCGATGCACAAGGCGTAGCATACGTTCGCATTGATAAAAACCGCAAGCTTCCCCTTACCATGTTCATCCGCGCATTGGGCTTTGCTAACCGCGAGGATATCTATGCCCTCTTTGGCGACGAAAAGTGCCTGATGACCACCTTTGAAAAGGATGAGAGTGAAGATCTTGCCCTGCAAAGTCGCTCCACCGCAGAGGTTGAAGCGCTCAAGGAGATTTACAAAAAGCTCCGTCCCGGTGAGCCCCCCACAGAGGAGGCTGCACGCACCCTGCTTCATAACTACTTCTTTGACCCCAGACGCTATGACATCGCGTCGGTAGGTCGTTATAAATTTGATGAAAAGATGGCTATTCGCCGTCGCATCGCAAATCATCGCTTGGCAGAGACCGTTGTGAACCCCTTCACGGGTGAAGTTGTTCTCGAGGCAGGCGCTGTCATCACCCCCGATCTCGCTCTTGCTATCGAGCAAGCAGGTGTAAACGTTGTTATTATCACTATGGATAACGGCGACACCGTAAAGGTAATCGGTAACAACACGGTAGATCCTCTCTACGTTTTGGGTGAAGACCTCAAGGATTGCGGCGTACGCGAAAAGGTATATATCCCTGCGCTCCAAAGCATTATGGAAGCTTGCGAGGGCGATATCGATGCAATCAAGGCAGAAGTTAAGAACCGCTTGGCAGACCTCTGTCCCAAGTGCCTCACCCTTGACGACGTTTTGGCGTCCATCAACTACTTGTTGAACCTGACCCACGACATCGGCAACGTTGACGACATCGACCATCTTGGCAACCGCCGCATCCGCTCTGTTGGTGAGCAGCTGCAAAATCAGCTCCGCATCGGCTTTGCGCGTATGGATAAAATTATTAAGGAAAGAATGGCAACGCAGGATAACGAGAAGCTGACTGTACAAGCTCTCATCAACATCCGTCCCGTTACCACCGCTATCCGTGAGTTCTTTGGCTCCAGCCAACTGTCTCAGTTCATGGACCAAAACAACCCCTTGGCAGAGCTCAGCCACAAGCGCCGTCTCTCCGCACCCGGCCCCGGTGGCCTTTCCCGTGACCGCGCATCCTTTGACGTGCGTGACGTTCACTACACCCAGTACGGCCGTATCTGCCCCATCGAGTCTCCCGAAGGCCCGAACATCGGT
>JAZOMJ010000002.1:0-5605 GCA_045653865.1 Eubacteriales bacterium | reverse complement strand
GAACCGATTGCCTTTTTGCGAGCCTTGATTTCAAGAACCTTAAAGGAAACAGTGGTGCCAACGATGGTGGAAACATCGCCATCCTTCGGAACACCGGTTTGGGATGCGGGAACGAAGACACGGTTTGCATTGTAAAGAATTACAACGCCGCCCTTAACTGCCTCGGTTACCTTGCCTTCGAGAACGGTCTTGTTCTCGCAAGCATCAACTACGTTTTGCCAATTCTTATCGGCATCTGCTCTCTTCTTGGAGAGCTCTGCAACGCCTTCGATGTCGCTGACACGAATGACGAAGCCTGTGACTTGGTCGCCGTTTTTGAAGTTCTCAGTCAGCTTGAAAGCGGGATCGTCAGTGATCTGTTCCGCTTTGATATAGCCGGTTACGCCTGCGCTAAGGTCTAACTGAAGCTCAGCATCAGAAACGTGAGTAACTGTTCCGGTAACGACATCTCCTGTATTTAAAGTTAAGCATTGCGATTCGAGCATTTCTTCGAAATTTTCTTTGATAATTTCGCTCATGGTTTTATATACCTCCTGTATTTCCTCGCTTGGTGTCGATGCACCTGCGACGATTCCAATGTGTTGGGATGTGGCAAAGCGGGCAAAGTCCAATTCGGACGCCTCGGCTATCCACACCGTGTTGCCGCACACCTCGCGGCAAATTTCATATAGCTTTGCGGTGTTGGCGCTTTCGCGTCCCCCCACCACAACGATGCCATCGCACCGTTCTGCAAGCTCCCGGGCGCGGCTCTGCCGCTCTTCGGTCACACTACATATTGTACCAAAAAATTTGGCATTTGTATATAGTTTTTCAAGAATCTTTTTAGTTTTGTTCCATTTGCACAAATTCTGTGTTGTTTGCGCCGCTAAAATGGGGATTTTGCCGTCGTTTTTTTGCGCATTTCGACGCAAAAGGATGGTTTCTAACTCTTCGTGGGAAGCAAAGACGTATTTTTCGCCTTGACAGCGGCTCATCACGCCCTTGACCTCGGGGTGATTTTGATCACCGAGAAGTAGAAAAAACTCACTTTCCTCTCGGATATCCCCTGCAACCTTTTGCACCTTTTGCACAAAGGGACAGGTGCAATCCACAAATGTAAAATGCGGATTTTTTGCCGCAATCTCGCACAGTTTTTGTTCAACAGATAACGGAATTCCATGCGCGCGGATAATCAAAACAAACGGCTTTTGTGCGGTGGCTTCCTCTGCCTTTTTGAGCGCTGCTTCTTCGTCGATAGCAAAAATACCGCGAGAATTAAGCGTGCGCAAATAACTTTCGTTATGAATCAGAGGACCAAGTGTTGCGACTGTTCCGCCACTCGGCAGATGTTCAACAGCAGCTTCCAAAGCCGCAACGGCACGCTTCACGCCAAAGCAAAAGCCTGCGTGCTCGGCAACCTCAACGGTGCGCATGCCCGTCATGCTTGGGTCTTTTCCTTAATCAATTTGACGATAGCCGCGGTGCACTCCTCGGGAGTCATACCGGAGTTATCAAAAAGGGTTGCATCCTTTGCGGCAACTGCGGGAGCAACTGCACGGGTGCTATCGTTGCGATCGCGCTCTCTCATATCGGCAAGCACTTCTTCATAGGTCACTTCAATGCCCTTTGCTACCAATTCGTCGCGACGACGCATAGCGCGGCACTCATCGGATGCGGTTAAAAAGATTTTGACGTTTGCGTCAGGCAAAATAACTGTGCCAATGTCGCGACCGTCCATAATGACACTGTTTTCGCGTGCAATCTTGCGTTGGGTCTCCAAAAGGAACGCGCGTACGGCAGGAATTGCCGACACGGCAGACGCATACATAGACATTTCGGGGGTGCGAATGCGGTCACCGAGATCTTCACCGTTGAGGCATACAATTTGGCGTCCGTTTTCGTATTTGAGCTCAACCGAAATCTCGGGCAACAGTGCTCCAACGCCCTCGGGATCCTTGGGGTCGACGTTGCGCGAACGCACAAAATAGCCGATGGTACGGTAAAGCGCACCGGTATCTACATATATAATTCCCAACTCGCGTGCAACAGCCTTAGCAACAGTTGATTTACCTGCCCCGCTGGGGCCATCGATTGCAATTTGAATCATCATGCTTTTTCCTTTGTGTGTAAATTTTAATCCCACGCGGCAGAGCTGCCTGCCACTGTGGCGGTGGAAAATGCGATTTGCAGATTGAAGCCGCCCGTGTAGGCGTCAACATCCAAAACCTCGCCTGCAAAATACAATCCCTGCACAAGTTTGGATTGCATTGTTTTGGGGTCTACTTCCTTTACGCTGACACCGCCGCGTGTAACGATGGCTTCCTCTAAAGGGCGGAACCCGACAAGCGGCACACGAATGCCCTTGAGCACGCAAACCATCCTTTCGCGTTCCTCGCGTGTGATGGAGTTGACCTTTTTGCGCGGATCGATGCCGCACAACTTAATATAGGGAGCGATCATTTTTTGCGGCAGAAGATCATCCAGCGCGTTGATAAGATCGCGGTTTTGATATTTTGAAAAATCCGAAAGGATGCGTGCATCCAATGTTTTTTCATCGAGTGCCGGCTTGAGGTCGATAGAAGCCTCATATTTGCCGGGGGCAATATCGGAAAGGTGCGCCGATGCCGAAAGCACCAGGGGACCCGTTATGCCGTAATGCGTAAAAAGCATTTCGCCAAAGTCCTCGTAAATGACCTTGCCCGACTGCACAAGCTTAATGGTAAGAGAGACATTTTTGAGGGAAAGCCCTTGCAGAGATGCGCAAAGTTTGCCCTCTGCCACAAGCGGCACCAAGGATGGGTGCAAAGGCGTTACGGTGTGTCCTGCCTCGGTAGCAAAACGATATCCGTCACCGTCGGAACCCGTCATTGAGTAAGAGCGACCGCCCGTACATACGATAACTGCATCAAAGGCTTCCTCGCTCTCTCCGTATCTGACTCCGCAAATGCGACCGTCCTCAACAAGGAGTCCGCGCACGCGACGGTGTACAATCTCAACACCTGCCGCACGGCATCTTTTCTCCATTGCCGAAACAATGTCTGCGGCACGGTCGGAAATCGGGAAAACGCGTTTGCCGCGCTCGGTTTTGAGCGGAACCCCTGCATCCTCAAAGAATGCCATGGTGTCTGCCGTAGAAAAACGCGAGAGGGATGCGTACAAAAAGCGTGGATTGGTGGGCACATTGGTCAAAAACTCGTTGTTATCGCAATTGTTGGTTACGTTGCAACGTCCTTTGCCCGTAATGCGGAGCTTTTTGCCAACGCGATCGTTGCGCTCAAAAAGCGTTACTTGAGCACCTGCCTCGGCAGCGGTCACTGCCGCCATCATACCTGCGGCTCCCGCGCCAATCACGGCTACGCGACGTACATCAGTTTCGTTTCTTGTCATAAACGTCATATTGATCCCACACTGCTTCCAGCACACGCAAACGTTCGCTTACTTCTGCCTCGCGCTCACGTGCAACGGCTACCACCAAAGCATTGATAATACTCAAGGGTGCTACTAAGGAATCCACAAAGGATGCCATATCACTGTGCGCGATGAGAAGCTGGTCTGCCTCTGCCGCAATGGGGGAAAGGTTACTGTCTGTCAAGGCAACCACGTCGGCGCCTCTTCCCTTTGCATATTCGACCGCGTTGATGATACGCGAAGAATAACGCGGGAAGCTGATGGCAATCATAACGTCGCCCTCGCCAATTTGCATAATTTGCTCGAACATTTCACTGCCCGAGGTAGTTTGCACAAATCGAACATTATCAAAAATCATACGCAAGCTGTAATTGAGAAAGCCTGCAAGCGTTGAAGAAGAACGAACACCGATAATGTAGATGTTTTTTGCCTCTACAATGTTTTTTACTGCGGCGGCAAAAGAAGCAGGATCGATCTCCTCGGCAGTTTGTCTGATTTTTTCGATATCGGAGGCAAGCACTTTTTCAAGCACGTCATCCTCACCGATGAGGCTATTGGTAACCTCGACACGTTGAAAAGAGGTCAGGCGGCTACGAATCAGCTTTTTGAGTGCGCGTTGCAGTTCGGGATATCCCTCATAGCCAAGCTCGTTGGCAAAGCGCACAACGGTCGATTCGGAAACACCTACTATAGTGCCAAGTTTGGATGCGGTGTAGTATGCGGCTTTTTCGTAGTGCTCAAGAATATAAGCCGCAATCAGTTTTTGCCCTCTGGAAAAGGAGGACATACCATCTTCGATGATTTGAAGCAGATCAGTATTATGCAATGTGTTCTCTCTCCTTCCCTTCAATCTTTACAATATCTATATAATTATAACGCAAAAAGGCAAAAATGTCAACCAAAAAACAAAAAATAGCGAAATATTTTTTGTGTTTTTGGTAATATTTTTTCTTTGCATTGGCTACTGTTGAACAAACCGATTTTGAACAGATAATTTTCCACAATTCTATAAAACACCTCTCTATTGTCGGTTTTTACCACATAAGAAAGGTGTTTTTTATCTCGAAAAACAGGAAATTTTATGCAAATCTTCACATTTTCTTCAAATCCCCTTGACTTAACGCGGTTATACTGAAGGCATCTTATTAAAAATGGGGGATGAAATATGTACATCATCAAAAATGCACTGCGGTGCATTGCTCGATCAATTCGTATGATAAAACCCCTGTCTTAAAGGATATTTCTTACGAATTCGAAAAAGGAAAAATGTACTGCATCATCGGTAAATCCGGTGCAGGTAAAACCACCCTGCTCTCTTTGCTTTCGGGTCTTGCATCGCCAAGCGGCGGTCAAATTCTTTATGACGGCAAGGATATTGCCAAAATTGACAAATACACCTTCCGCTCCAAATACAATGCTATGAGCTTGTAAAACTCACCAAAGCAAAAAAGGCGCGATAAAAAAAGGACCTTGAACAAATTGTTCAAGGTCCTTTTTCATTACGGAGCTTGGAATTCCACAATCGCTTTATAGATTGTTTTGAACTGCTCGTAGGTCTCTTTGTTAGAGGATGCACCCATAAAATAGCTTCTTGTAAACACAATCAGCGTATCTGCCGGCAATACCTGCAAGGCTTCATAATACTGATAAATAGCGGTGTCTCCCAAGCGGATGGCGTACTCATCGTATGCTCCTGCGGGCGTTTTTCCAAACGTATCCACAAGCGGAACCGCCAATTGTTCGGACATGTGCTGTGCTTCATAAACCGATGTATTGACCAACCAAATAGAGCATTCCCCCGTCATCATATAGGAAGAAAGTTCATCCAAACGATCTCCATTCTGTTTTTTTGCAGTATGGTAAGCGGAACCGTTGAAATCACCGGTTTCGGGATCGGTGAACAGAGCGCGCAATTCTTCCTCTGTGTAAAACGGATAATCAACAACACCAACACTGAGAGCATCCTCTGCCGAATCATTTTGAGAAAGATGCGAAAAGACACTTTCGATGGCAGTTTTTTCTTCATTCGTCATTGTGTAAGAACCACTAAAAGTGATATAAACATCTTTATGAGGTGTGGTGCTACATTGCGCAAAACAAACAATAGCAACAAACAAAAAGAATGCGACCAAAATAATCGTCCACTTATAATGATACCATACGTTCTCAAACCATAAAAAGATAGGGTGGCGAATGGCGATCTCCTCGCCTGCAAGCT
>JAZOMJ010000001.1:0-4563 GCA_045653865.1 Eubacteriales bacterium | reverse complement strand
GGGCAGATCGTTGCGAGGTCCGTGATAAAGTACATCACCAAGAAGCAACAGTTTTTGCGCGTTCTCACGCTCAAATGCTGCCAAAAGCTCGCGACAGTAATAAGCCGATCCGTGAATATCGGATGCAATCATCCATTTCATGTTGCAAATCTCCTTAATTTTTTAAGCTGTGAATAGGTGCGGGAATTCTTCCGCCACGGCGAATGAATTGCGCAGGAGAATAGGTATTGATTGCCATAATGGGAGCAGTTCCCAAAAGTCCACCGAACTCCACGCTCTCGCCCGCTTTTTTGCCATATGCAGGAATAATGCGCACCGCCGTGGTCTTGGTGTTGACAACGCCAATGGAGATCTCGTCGGCAATAATGCCGTTGATAACATCCTCAGGTGTGTCACCGGGAACAGCAATCATATCAAGGCCAACCGAACAAACCGCCGTCATAGCCTCAAGTTTCTCCAAGGAGAGCGCTCCGCGCTCGACTGCGGCAATCATACCCGCGTCCTCGGAAACAGGAATGAATGCGCCGGAAAGGCCGCCTACGTGAGAGGATGCCATCACGCCACCTTTTTTGACAGCGTCATTGAGCATTGCGAGCGCCGCCGTGGTACCGTGTGCGCCGCAGGATTCCAGTCCCATGCCCTCAAGAATGTATGCCACCGAGTCGCCAATGGCAGGGGTGGGAGCGAGGGAAAGGTCAACGATACCAAATGGCGTATCGAGTCTTCTTGCAGCCTCGTTTGCCACAAGTTGTCCAACACGTGTGATTTTAAATGCGGTTTTTTTGATAACGTCTGCAAGCTCGGAGAGGTCGCAATCCCCTGCACGGCGAATGGCAGATGCCACAACACCGGGGCCGCTGACACCTACGTTGATGGCCGCCTCGGGCTCGCCAACACCACAGAATGCGCCTGCCATAAACGGGTTATCCTCGGGCACGTTGGCAAACACAACCAGCTTTGCACAAGCGATAGAGTTCTCGTCACGCGTCAGATAAGCTGCACGCTTAATGGCAGAGCCCATCATTGCAATGGCATCCATATTGATGCCGGCTTTGGTGGATGCTACGTTTACAGAGGAGCATACGTTTCTTGTTTCGGAGAGTGCCTCGGGCAGGATGGAAATGAGGTTTTTTGCCCCCTCGGTCATTCCCTTTTGCACAAGTGCCGAAAAGCCACCGATGAAGTTGATACCAAGCGTATCGGCAGCGCGTTGCAGGGTGTGCGCAATTTTAAGGTATCCCTCGGGGGATGCCGCACCGCCTACAAGCGAGATGGGCGTAACGGAAACACGCTTGTTGACAATCGGAATACCGTACATTTTTTCAATGTCGTTGCCCGTTTTTACAAGATGCTCGGCACGCGTGGTGATTTTATCATAGATCTTATCACAAAGACGATCCACATCCTCGCTGACCGAGTCCCACAGAGAAATGCCCATGGTGATGGTGCGTATGTCGAGGTTTTCCTCGCGGATCATATTGATGGTTTCTAAAACGTCTTGGGTATTGATCATAAGTAGGACTCCTTAAATGTGGTGCATGGTGTTGAAGATATCCTCATGCATTGCGTGAATCATGAGTCCCTTGCCCTCGCCAAGCTTTTTGAGGGCATCGGCAAAATCGGCAAACTCAACGTCAAGCGCATCAATATCGGCAAGCATAATCATTGCAAAGTACTCCGAAAGTACACTTTGCGTAATATCGAGAATGTTTGCTTGATATTTTGCACAAACTGCCGCCACGTCGGCGATAATTCCAACGGTATCCTTACCCGTTACGGTGATAACTGCTTTCATAAAAAATCTTCACCTTTCTTGTGTTTCAAAATTCCCTTTTATTATACTTGATTGAGAGGAAAAAGTCAATAGAAAACCGAAAATGATTTTTCATTTTTCCCAAAGCCAAAAATGATATTTTACGCAAAAATGAAGCAAAGCATTGACAAACTCCCCTTTTTGTGGTATAATGAGGAAAACAATTTTGGAGGTACTGATTTATGAACAGCGATTCCGGATTTGGCTCCAGCGGTGCTCCTTTTGAATATACCGTTGCCGAAGCCAACAACAAAGCACTCAAAACCAAAAAATTACTCTTTATTGCAGCATACGTAGCATACGGCGCAATTATTTTGGGTCTTGGTGCATCCACCAAGCTTCTTTTGCCCCTGATGTGCTTCATTCCCCTCTCTTTGTGGATCATCATTTGGTTCACCTGGAGATTTACACAAGTAGAGTATGAATACTCTTTCTTCTCCGGTGCACTCACCGTTAACCGTATTCTCGGTAACCGCACACGCAAAAAGATGACGGAAGTTCGCATTCAAGCATTCTCCGCAATTTTCCAAGCAACCGAAGCAAACCAATCGAAGATTGAAGCTTGGGGTGCCGAAAATACCGTTTTTGCCGCATCCGAAGCGGGCGCCGAAAACCTTTGGGTTGCCCTTTGGGAAGATGCCGAGAGCGGCAAGCGTTGCGCTCTTTATTTCGAGCCCAACGAAAAAGCAGTTAAAATTTTGAAGTATTATAATGCTTCCGCAATGGCGAAATAATTTATTGGCGCACCCGCTCTATGAGCAGGTGCGCCATCGATATAAATCCGCTTACGCGGATTTTTGATATACGCTAACGCGTTCGATATAATACTTGCTACGCAAGTGCTCGATATGCTCACTGCGTGAGCGCGGATTTATATCATATCGAAATCGCCATCGGCGATTATATCGAAAAAAAGGGGCTGTCTCATCAAAAATCAATGGAATACACTGTATTTACTTTTTCAAATCCCAATTCAAATGCATCAAACTCTCCATGCTCTTTGGCATATTTATCGAATTGAGCATCCTCAAACGCAATATAACCTTTCTCCATAATAGCATTTGTTGCCGTAAGATAAAGATATTTAATCGCATCATTAGGGGTATCGGGCAATTTTGCAGTATAAACGCAATTGTTCAAATAAAAGCAGTGTGTGCTTTGGAGTCCATCATAGGATATAGCAAGCAGCTTTTTGCCCTCAAAAACGCCTAATGGTTGCGAAAGAGATCTCTCTCCAAGCGGCTTTTTCAGCAAGTTTTTAAGGCCGTATCCACCCGATCTTTTGAAGACTTCATCCGGATATCCTGTAATAAATTCTTCAACCGCATCCAAATCTTTTGCCTCCAATATATGAATATCATACTTTTTTGAATCTTTTGGCAAAACAAACGGCTCGCCAAAATACATCGCTTCATTTCTTTTTGATATACTCTTGCAGTTAATGCCGTCAAGTGCAGCTTTTACATCTTCAAAATGCACATCCTTATAAAATTTACAGTCAATATGACTGGGCTTAAAAAGTAGGAGCTTATCAATATAATTTCGAAAATCTACCAAATCGTCAAGAACAAGTGTCAAATAAGGATCTTCGAAAAAATTATCTATCGCAACAAATCCGTTTTCAAAAGAGTCTTTGTCCGAAACAATTTTTGATCCATTATGTGCAATAGTAATTGCCGTATACCCGTGACGCTTTGCGTCTTTTTCCAAAAGCCAATCAACAACATCATCGGAATTGATTTCATAAAAATCAGAAAGGATATGGCGAAATTCAGCAACGGCGGTAGCGTTCAGTTCGTTGTCAGCCCACACAAGTGGCTTTTCTTTCATATTTTCACGATATTCACTTGGCGTTTTACCGTATTGTTCTTTAAATGCGCGTGTAAATCCTTCGTGACTTTCATACCCGATGTCCAACGCAATCGATAAAATATCACGTTCGGGAGATGTGCGAAGCATACGAGCGGCACGATTTAATTTTCTGAATTTTACGTATTCCATAACGTTAAATCCCGTGTAGTTGCGGAATATGCGATTGAAGTAGTCGGTTGAAAAACCTGCTTTTTTTGCTACATCATCGAGAGTGGTCTCATTAGAACCCAAGTTATTGATATATTTTACAGCATTTTTTATTAAGTCTCTATTTTCCATTTCTTACCTCCTTAAATGGATAAATAAGCGGTCGGCCTCCTGCTTGTGATAATATTATATCACAACCTTTTTTGTTTGTCTTGACGAAAAACGCTGAATTTAAAATGGCGTACCTGCTATATCACGGGTACGCCAACGGTGAGCTGTTTTTGATTTTTTATTAGTTCTCCCCCGCGATCTGTCTTGCAACAAATACGCCGCTGGCGGAGGCGTGCGAGAGCGAATGGGTGATGCCACTGCCGTCGCCGATGATATAGAGGCCGTCATATTTGGTCTCGAGGTGCTCGTTGACCTTCACTTCCATATTGTAGAACTTTACCTCTACGCCATACAGGAGGGTGTCATCGTTTGCGGTACCGGGAGCGATTTTATCAAGCGCGTAGACCATTTCGATAATGCCGTCGAGAATTCTCTTGGGGAGCACGAGGCTGAGGTCGCCGGGGGTTGCGTTGAGCGTGGGAGTTACAAAGGACTCTTGAATTCTTTGCTTTGTGGAGCGTTGACCGCGAATGAGGTCGCCAAAGCGTTGCACGATAACGCCACCGCCAAGCATGTTGCTCAGCTTTGCAATCGATTCACCGTAGCCGTTGGAATCTCTA